>QEUY01001021.1 GCA_003577365.1 Chloroflexota bacterium
CCCGAACCGCCCCAGCCACCGCGCCCCCCGGCGGAACCCGTCAGCGAAGAAGAACGCCTGATGATCCTGCGCATGGTGCAGGATAAGAAGATCACAATCGAAGAGGCGGAGCGGCTGCTGGCAGCCCTTGAGCGGCGCGAATAGCGCAACAAACAGCCACAGCCGCCCACCGCCGCGCAGAATAGAGCAGGACGGTAGCATGGCGGCAGGCGCAGTCACCACACGGCCCGCGCGCCCCGAGACCGGTCTCCGGCCGGTTCACTTGCGGCACGATCTGGGCGCGATCGCCAACCTGATAGAATACTGCTTCGCGCCCACGCTGGATAGCAGTGGGCGTGCGGCCATTCAGGAAATGCGCCTCTTGAGCCGGTCCGGCCCGCTGCTGTGGCTGCTGTCGCACTTTGACAGAGTCGGCCCCAGCCTGCTCAAAGGCTTCGTCTGGCTGGAAGCGGGCCGCCTGGTCGGCAACGTGTCGATCGCGCCAGCCGGGTACGGCGGAGGATGGATCATCGCCAATGTCGCCGTCCATCCCGACTACCGCCGCCACGGCATTGCCCGCCATCTGATGCAGGCGGCGCTGGACTGGGTCGCACATCACGGGCGGTTCGCCGTGCTGCAGGTCGAGGCCGACAACGAGCCGGCGCGCGCGCTGTACGACGGCCTGGGGTTCCGCGCCCAGCGCGCGTTTACCCGCTGGCGCCGGGCGGGTGGCTTCTTCGCGCAGCCGCCTGCGTCGGTCGGCGTTCCCCTGCGTCTGTTGGGGCGCGCGGATTTTCCGGCGCTGCTGGCGCTGGCGCAGCGCGTCCGCCCGGATGTTGCGGGTGGGCTGGGCTGGCTGCGCCCCACCCGGCTTGAGGCGTTCAGCCCGCCGCGCTTTGGCCTGGTGAGCACCTTGCTGAGCGGCAGGCGGAGCACGCTGTGGGGTCTCCCTGAGGGCAACACACTTGGCGCCGCCCTGATCGCTGAGACACGGGCCGGGACGAGCGCGGCTGTCTTTGACCTGCTGGTCGATCCGGCCCGGCAGGGCACGCTCGAAGCGGCGTTGATCGGCCATGTTGTGCGGGTCTTCGCCCGGGCGCGCCAGCCGCTGATCACCGAGCACCCGGCCGATGACGAAGCTGCTGCGGAGCAGTTTCGCGCCAACTATTTCCGTCCGGAGCGCACCCTGGTCCACATGATCTGGCCGGCAGATGCGCAGTAGGCAACACCCACGGCAAGGAAGGATTGAACCGATGTCGACGGCAGAAGAACGAATGCGGATCTTGCAGATGATCCAGGATGGGAAGGTCACGCCCGAAGAGGGGGCGAACCTGATCGAGGCGCTGAACCGCGGCAGCCGGCCTACTCCGCCCCCGCCGCCCGGCCTGGATCCCCGCCTGCTACGGGTGCGGATCACCGATTTGCGCACCGGCAAGACCAAAGTGAACGTCAACATCCCGATGGGCCTGGTCAACGTTGGGGTCAAGCTGGGGGCGCGCTTCGCCCCGACCGGCTCGGGGGTGGACTACGAGGAAATCATGGCAGCCATCAAGAGCGGCGCCAGCGGCAAGCTGGCCGACGTTGAGGATGTAGAAAGCGGCGAGCATGTGGAGATC
>QEUY01001022.1 GCA_003577365.1 Chloroflexota bacterium
TATAGAGATAGAGCACATAGAAGAGCGTGGCATCCAGCGGCCCGCCGTCGGTGGCGACAAAGGCGCTGGTGAAGGTCTGAAAGGTGCCGATGATGCTCAAGATCAGGTTGAAAAAGATCGTGGGGGTGAGCAGCGGCAGCGTGATGGCGGCGAACTGGCGCAGCCCGCTTGCGCCGTCGATGGCCGCGGCCTCGTAGTATTCGCCGGGGATCGATTTCAGCCCGGCCAGGAAGATGACCATCGTGCGGCCCCAGCCCCAAAAGCTCATCAACAGCAGCGAGGCCAGCGCCCACTGCGGGTCCATCAGCCAGCGCGGGCCTTGGACGCCGGCCTGCGCCAGCAGCGTGTTGACCAGCCCGCTGGTGGGGTTGAGCATCCACAGCCAGACGACGACAAAGGCCACGCCCGACAAGACCGTGGGCAGGTAAAAGACCGTGCGCATCAGCCGCACCCCGACCAGGCGCGGGTGGACGAGCATAGCGAGCAGCAGCCCGCCCGCCAGGTCCGACGGGACATAGAAGAGGGTGTAGACCGTAGTGACGCGCAGCGCCTGCCAAAAGCGCCGGTCGTCGAGCATGCGGCGGTAGTTGTCCAGCCCCACCCAGCGCGGCGCGCTGAGCAAGTCCCAGTCGGCGAAGCTGATCGCCAGCGAGATGAGCATCGGCCCGGCGATAAAGAGTAGAAAGCCGAGCAGCCACGGGCCGATGCTCAGATAGAAGGCGAAGATTTCACGCTGGCGGTTACGCAATGGGGCTATCCTCGGAAACCGCACCTACAAGGCGGCAAGTTCAGCGATTGCTGCGTCTCATCCAGGGTAGGGACAGGCCCCCGTGTATGTCCGTGCGCGCGGCAGACGGGCGGCCACAGGGGGCCGCACCCTACGGTGACGCATCGGTAGGGACAGGCCCCCGTGCCTGTCCGGGTCTGGGGCCGCCACGGAGGGCGGCATTGCACACGGGCCGCCACGGAGGGCGGCCCCGACGGGCGAGATCAAGCAGGATAAAAGTTAACAATAACAATTTGGGGTGGCCGTTGTCATTCCGAGCCGCAGGCGAGGAATCTCTCTGCGCCCAATACGCCGCCCAGAGGGATTCCTCGACAGGAGTCTCGGAATGACAACTCCCGCATACCATGGTTCACTTCCATGACCAGGCCAACGCGGCGGCTCGTCTACCTCGCCAGCAGATCGTCCAGCGCGGTCTGGGCCTCTTGGGCAGCCTGCTGCAAGGTGGCGGCTACGTCCGCCTCTGGATCAAGCAGCACCGTCTCCAAGGCGCGGCGCAGCGCCGGGTCCGCGGTCTCGTTCCAGTAGGGCGTGTGCGTATAGGCGCGCGGCACCAGATGGTTGAGTTCCTCGATCCACACACCTTGGATCGGGTCTTGCATCAACCCCGACTCCTCGGCGACCGACGCCACCGCAGGCAGCGCCCAATCCTTCCAGACCTGCGCGCCCGGTTCACCCACATAGTAGAGCAGGAACTTGCACGCCGCATCGGCAGCGCGTGAGGTGGACGCCACGCCAAAGCCGCCCCAGAAGAGGATATTGGCGCGCCGCGCGTCTTGCGGCGGGTTCACCACGCCCAGGTCGATGTT
>QEUY01001023.1 GCA_003577365.1 Chloroflexota bacterium
TGACGAGATGGTTGATGTGTAGCCGCGGGCTGGAGCGTGACCGGCGTGCCGCCGCTCCGGCCCGCCTTGGGGGCGTCACCGGTGAGCCTGGCGGCTTGAACCCCAGGCGGCCCCGTGTGGCGGCTGTCCGGCAAACTGGAAGGGGGACGCGATCCATGGCAGTTGCTCAAAAAAGTGCGCAGGTTGCGGGCGCGGCGGGCGCACAACCGGAGCGCCGCGCCCGATTCCGGAGCTATCTGGGCCGCACCTGGCCGCTCTATGCGATGCTGGTCTTGCCGCTGATCCAGCTGGTCGTCTTTCACTACTACCCGATGTACGGCGTGGTGATCGCCTTTCAGAACTATAACCCCGGCCTTGGCTTCACCGGCTCGCCCTGGGTGGGGCTGGAGAACTTCCGCTATATCTTCACCAACCCCGACTTTATCAACGTCCTGACCAACTCGTTTGTGATCGCCGTCTCCAAGCTGGTCACGCTGCAGGCGGTGGCCGTCGGCCTGGCGCTGCTGCTCAACGAGGTGCGGCTGATGGCCTTCAAACGCACTGTCCAGACCGTGGTCTACCTGCCGCATTTTCTCTCCTGGATCGTGCTGGGCGGCATCCTGATCGACATGCTCTCGACCACGGGGCTGGTCAACCGCGGCTTGGGCGTGCTGGGCGTCGAGCCGATCCTGTTTTTGGGCAGCAACGACTGGTTTCGCCCCGTGGTCGTGATCACCAACATCTGGAAGGAGTCGGGCTGGGCGACGATCATCTATCTGGCGCCGCTGACCGGGATCGACCCGGTCTTGCACGAGGCGGCGGCCATCGACGGGGCCAACCGCCTGCAGCGCGTGCGCCATGTCAACATCCCCGGCATCCTGCCCATGATCGTGCTGCTGGCCTGTCTCAACCTGGGCAGCGTGTTGCAGGCCGGGTTTGAACAGATCCTGACGCTGTATAACCCGGCGGTCTACCGCACCGGCGACATCCTCGACACCTACGTCTATCGCGCCGGTCTGATCTCGGCGCGCTACAGCATGGGCGCGGCGATCGGGCTGTTCCAGTCGGCCATGGGCTTTATCCTGATCGTGATCGCCTACCGGCTGGCCGACAAGTTTGCCGGCTATCGAATTTTCTAAAGGACACCCGCCATGATTCGCGAACACAGCCTGGCCAGCCGGCTCTTTGATATCGCCAACTATCTGTTTCTGCTGCTCTTTGGGCTGCTCTGTCTGCTGCCGCTGATCCATGTGGTGGCGGTCTCGTTCAGCCATCGCGCCGCCTCGATGGGCGGCTTTGTCACGCTGTGGCCGATCGGCTTTACGGCGCAGAACTATCAGGAGATCCTCAAGGCCGGCCCGGTCTATCAGGCCTTTCTGATCTCGGTGCAGCGCACCGTCTTTGGCACGTTGCTCAACATGGCCCTGACGGTCTTGGCGGCCTATCCGCTCTCCAAGACCTCCAAGGATCTGCGCGGGCGTGATCTGTTCATGTGGGTGCTGTTGTTCGCCATGCTCTTTAACGGCGGGCTGATCCCCTGGTTTTTGGTGAGCCGCAGCCTGGGGCTGTTGAATTCGCTGTGGGCGCTGGTGCTGCCCGGGGCGCTGCCGATCT
>QEUY01001024.1 GCA_003577365.1 Chloroflexota bacterium
GGAGGCTGCCGGCGACGAGGAGGCGATCCGCGCCGTGCTCACCGCCGAAGGCGAACTGGTCGTCGCCCAAGACATCACCCGGCTGATGGCGCTGTGGGCCGATAGCAGCCACGTCACCGACGCCAAGAATACGCCCGACGACACCGCCGACGACCAGCGCTGGGAAGGCAAAGACGCCATTCGCCACCGCTATGTGCGCACGGTCTTTCCTGGCGCGCCGGGCACGGTCCACCCCGCCGACCTGGAGATCAACCTTGCGGGCGACCGCGCCACCGTGCGCGCCACCACCCAGATCGGCAGCGAGGTCTCGCCTGCGGGGGATCGTTGGGAATTGGTGAAGCAGGAGAACTGCTGGTATATCGCCGGCCTGACCTATAACCTCGAACCCGCACCCTAGCCGGACGGCGTCATTCGCACAGGCCCGGCGGCAGACTGGCAGCGCCTATGACCGAGCTCTCTGTTACGGTATGGCTGCTGATGGGCTTTGTGCTCTCGCTGCTGGGGCTGGCCTGGCTCAGCCGCCAGATCAGCCAATCTATCCAACTGGCCGCCTACCTCCTCACACGCTCCAAAGACGCGCCTACGCTCGCCATCTTTTTGATCTTTCTACCCGGCGTCATAGTCCATGAGGCGGCGCACTGGGGCATGGCGCGGCTGTTGGGGCTGCGGACGGGCAAGTTTCGCGTCTGGCCCAAACGCCAGGGCCGCCATATTGGGCTGGGCAGTATCAGTGTAGAAAGCCGGGGCGCGCTGCCCGACAGCCTGGTCGGGCTGGCCCCGCTGGTCGTGGGGTCCGCGCTCGTGGCGCTGATCGGCAATCACATCTTCAGCGCCTATGCCGTCGCCGGGACGCTGGCCCAAGGGCGGTTGGTCGAAAGTTTCCAGGCCTTCTGGCGCGCCTTGGGCAAACCGGACGGCGCGCTCTGGGCCTATCTGCTCTTTGCCATTGCCAACGCCATGATGCCCAGCGCCAGCGACCGCGAACCAGTTGGGCCGGTGCTGCTCTATGCCGGCGTGGCCGCCGTGCTCTATATCCTGTTGGGCATGCCGCTCAACCCGCTGACGGCGCTCATGCAGTGGGTGGTGACGCCTGCCCTGCAGAATCTGAGCAGCGCCTTCCTCTTCACCATCGTGCTGGATGTCGCCGCGCTGGCTGTCCTCTCGCTCTTCCGTCTCATCGCGCGTTAGAAGTAGATCGCGCGTTAAAAGTAGGCAGTTGTGGGGGCGGAGAGTGCACCGCAAAGGGCGCAGAGGACGCAAAGGCCAGAGCAGAGAGGGGGTGGAGAGTGGGGGTGTCATTCCGAACGGAGTGAGGAATCTCTCTGCTTCGGTGCGCCATCCAGAGAGATTCCTCCTCTACTCCCCTCTTCTTCGCGCCCTTTGCGACTTTGCGGTGGATCGCTTTGCGGGAACCTCCCCTACGCTACCTGCGGCAGATGCGCCAAGCTCTCCTGCATGTCGCTCTCAGAGAATTCGTAGTCGGTCAGCTTACCCGCCATGTAGTTCTCATACGCGCCTAGGTCAAAGTGGCCGTGCCCCGACAGGTTGAAGACAATCGTCTTGGCCTCGCCGCTCTCCTTGCAGGCCAACGCC
>QEUY01001025.1 GCA_003577365.1 Chloroflexota bacterium
GGTCTACGCCGCCGGCGAGATCCGGCAAGCATTGGGCCAGGCCGACCATGTGGCGCTCTGTCTGCCCCTGACCGCGGCGACGACCGCGCTGGTGGGCGCGGCCGAACTGCGCGCCATGCGCCCCACGGCCTATATCTACAACGTGGGCCGGGGAGCGTCGCTGGAACCCAACGCGCTGATCCAGGCGCTACAAGCAGGCTGGATCGCCGGGGCCGGGCTGGACGTGACCGCGCCCGAACCGCTGCCCCCCGATTCCCCCTTGTGGGCCATGCCCAACGTGATCCTGAGCCAGCACACCAGCGGCAGCAGCCCCTACAACGCCGACCGCATCACCGCCATCTTTGCCGGCAACCTGGCGCGCTACTTGGCGGGCGACCCGCTGCAGAATGTCATCAATCCGGCGCGCGGCTATTAAGGGCCTACCCCCCAAACCCCTGCGCGAAATCGATGGCGTCCGCCCATTCGGGGTGGTCGATCAACGGGTTGCGGTTGCCCTGCACTTCGGCGATGGCCGCGTTGCGATGCAACTCATGGCGTGAGACCGGCTCGGCCCGATGCCACTCCAGCAGGATGGGCAGCCGCTCGCGCGCCAGTTCGCGCGCCTCGTCGCCGATCAACCCTGGATAGCGCAGCAGGAAGTAGAGCGTGGCGCGCGCCACTGCGCCTTTGCCCGCCACCGGCTCAAACTTGGTGGACGCGCCGTCACGCTGCCCGCACGCATCGCGGAAGGCTTCTTCCTGTGGCGGGAACTGGTAATAGGGGATATTCGAGCGGAAGCTGTTGCAGCCCGGCTCGCAGGCAAACAGATGGTGCAAATCCTCGCGCATGGGCGAGCGTTTGGCAAACCACGACTGCGGCACGACATGCTCGCAGTTAAACGGCTCCTGCGCCTCAAGCAGGTCGATCTGCGTCTGCAGATCTTCGAGCGAGCTTTCCACCAGCGCCAGCTCGCGCACCTGCGCCGCCAGCCGCGCGGCAATGCGTAGATCCTCGCGGATAAAGTCCTCCGCCTCAAAGGCGATGCCCGAATAGATGCTGTGCAGCCGCCGCTGCGTCCCCTCCTCGCGCAGATCCACCCAGGGATAGAGATGGTTGAGCCGCGCATCTTGATAGGAGAGGTGGCCCGTGTGGGTGTCGCGCAGCAGGCCGCGCAGCTGCGCGAAACGGTCGGCGGGGGTCAGGTCGGCGGCCACCCCTGCATAGTATTGGTCGCGCGCCGTCTGGTCTGCCGCCTCGTCATAATAGGGACGCTCCAACCCGGTCTTCAGCGCCGCCAAGGCCGGGTCCAAATCGGCGGGGACGGGTTCCTCATCCGGCGGGGGCGGGACAGGCGGGATAGGGGCTACAGGCAGCACAGGCGCAGGCAGCGGGGAGACGACCGGCGCGCTCGCGCCCATGCTGAAACGGATCTGGATCGGGATCGTCCAGGTGATGCTGCCGTCCGGCTCCACGGCGGTGGTCATGGCCGCGGCGGCCACGCCGGCGCTCACCCCTGCGCCGCCGGTCGCCATTGATTCTTCCAGCAGCGGGCGCGGGGTAAAGACGGCGCGATAGAGCGCCACCTGGGCCGCGGGCAGCGAACGAGTGCGCT
>QEUY01001026.1 GCA_003577365.1 Chloroflexota bacterium
ATAGATCATCTCGTGTCCAATCCATTGTAGGAGCCTCTTTCCCCTCGCCCTCGATCATATCGCGGTTGAAGAAGAGGCAGACTGCATCGCCGTGTGCCAGCTCAGGCAGAGCCAACAGAGATCCGTCCATACGGAGAGCATCCAGGGTGCGAGGATAGTATTCATCTAGAGTGAACCCCGACGCATCGGCAGCAACCAGGTCATCCAGAGTCGCGAGCGCGTTGTTTTGGGCAAGGAATTGAAACGAACCGCTGCCGATGGCTACCCAAGTCAAATCGCCGATGAGACCTGCGGCAACGAGTGAGACGATCTTTGGCCCATACTCAGCAGATCCTTCAGGAAATTCCTCCTCGACGATCTTGACACTCGGGTTTGCCTCTTGAAAGGCCGAAATGCGTTGGTCATAGATTTCCCATCCGCCCAGCCGATGGTGCCAGCGCAACTCAGTGGCAGCTTGGTCCACCGGCTCGCCGCCGCTTCCGGTCGACTGCGGGCCAACCTGCGGGGCAGTACACGCTGCCAAGCCAATTCCGATCACTGAGAGTGCGCTGCTCTTTAGGAAATCGCGCCGGCTCAATCGTTTTCTGCTCATTGGTTCCTCCTAAGTATGCGAATAACCTGACTAAGTTAACGAGCTAACCGCCAATGTCATCCCTGCATAGGCTAATCCTCTTCACTCTGCTTTCCGAACTAAATAACGTGAGTTCGACATAGGCGTTAGCAGACGAGCGCCGGCGACAGGTTGTCATCAGGCCGGATGCCCAAGCTGGGCTTGACAGGATGCCAGGTGTAGTGAGATTGACGAAGAAGTTCCACTGGCTGCGATGGCGCGTGTGCTCAATCTGCGAGATATTCTTGAGCTGGTCGACAATCGTCTCCATGAGTGCCCGCTTACGCAGCAGGATTTTGTCGAGCAGCGGCATGAGCTTGTTGCGCATGTTGCGCCGCAGCTTGGTGATGAGTTGCAGGTCCTGATCGAGCAGCGTCTCGAAGAGCGCTTGGGAGATGTAGCCTTTGTCGCCAAACAGCTTGCCCCACAGTTCCTTCACCAAGTCAGGTACAGGAGTCCGGTCATCGACATTGCCAGGCGTGAGACAACAGGCTAACAGCTCGCCTTGGTCGTTGACCACCAGGTGCAGCTTGAAGCCGAAGAACCAGCCCACACTGCTCTTGCCGCGGGCGGCCACCTCAGCAAAGACCCGATGGCTGTGAATGCGCCGGTTGTGGCAGACGGCCAAAGCGGTCGAGTCGACAAAGGCAATGCCGGTACAGTGCCCATACCGCCGCTTGAGGTAGGCGCAGAGGGGCAGCAGGGCATCCCGCTGGAGTTCCACAAAGCGGCTGTAGCTCACCAAGTTTGGAAACTCCTGGCGCAGATGGACACAGACGTGCTCCAGATAGAACTGCTTGAAGGTGCGGTAGCCTTGCAGATGAAAGAGCACCAGGATCGTCATCACTTCACTCAAGTGCATCGTCGGCTGCCGCTGCCGTTGGCGGATAGTGAGCAGTTGCACCTGCAGCCACGGCTCGAAGCGTTGGCAGAAGTCGTCAATGTCACAGAACAAAGCTACAATGTCCATCCGAGAACCCTTTCTGGCACAGATAGTTCGGTTCGCGCCTGCTATCTTACCTGAGAGGGTTCTCCTGTCTAGTCCCGTATGTCGCTATGTCGAACTGACGTTAGCGCGTCCGGCACGTACCCACTATGCAGGGGCGCGTACCTATTTCACCCTCTAGACGTCTAATGAAATGACTGCTGCCCGCAGCAGGCCCACAGCAGGGAGGTGGTGCATCTCCTGAGAGGCATGCGATCGAACGCCGCGTGATGCCATGCGAGATGCTGTTGGAGCGGGGAGGCGACCCGCGGCCAATTCGCCTGGGTAGACAACCATTATGACGGCTTCAACCTTAATGATGGTCGTGCGCGTCATCCTCATCGTGATCTACTGCCCTCGCGCGGACGTGCGCTGGATGTTGGCTGATTTAGGCAGAGACTTGCGAGCAGTACGCTTTCGGCTCGGAACGGAGGACAGTCTAGAGGGTGAACCAAAGCGTGTCAAACATGAACCGGTCGGACAAACTCTTGGTTATTATCCCCGCCTATAACGAGCAGGGGGCCATCCGCCAAGTTGTGCGCGGGGTGCGCGATACGCTGCCGCATGCCGACGTGCTGGTCATCAATGACGGCTCGGTGGATCATACCGCCCAGGAAGCAGAGGCCGCGGGCGCGCTGGTCGTGCAGCATCCCTTTAACTTGGGGATCGGCGGCGCGGTGCAGACCGGCCTCAAGTTCGCGCGCGACCAAGACTATGACTATGTGATCCGGCTGGACGGCGACGGCCAGCACAACGCCGGCGAAATTCAACGGCTGTTGAGCGTGTTGTGCAGCCGCCAGACGGATATGGTCATCGGCTCGCGCTTTTTAGATTCCGGCGTGGATTGGCATATCCCCTGGGCGCGGCGTGTGGGCATTGGCTTTTTTGGCTGGGCCGTGTCGCTGTTGATCGGCGACCGGGCCACCGACACGACCTCGGGCTTTTGCGCCATGAATCGCCAGGCGGTGGCCGTGCTCGCGATCTATCTTCCCCAGGATTACCCCGACGTGGAAAGCCGGGTGATTGTACATAAGGCGGGGCTGCGCCAGATGGAACTGCCGGTGCGGATGCGGGCGCGCATGGCGGGCGTCAGCTCGATCAACAGTTGGCGCTCGATCTATTATGCCTTCAAGGTCTCCGTCGCCATGGTCACCTCGGCGCTGAAGGAGATCGCGCCTGTCTACCGGGGGCACTCGAATGGCGCAGCGCCGCACGGCGTGATCCAGAATGGCGTGGCGCACACGGGTGCGCTGAACAGCAGCGGGCATGCCAAGGGTGTAGGCCCTTCTGGGCCACAGCGCACTGCGCTCGCCGCCCACAGCCCGTCCGTGGCCGGCCAGGAAATGATCCAGCCCCGCGGCACGGATTCCTGACCTACCACCAAACCGCTGCGACGCCCCGGCCTACGACCATGACCATTGCGCCGCACCCGGTTCGGCAGGGGCGCTTGACGTCCGCCCGCATGGCACAAGGAGTAGGGGATGCGGATTCCCATCGAACAACAACTGATCGGCGTTGCCTTTAGCCTGATCCTGCTGGTACTCGCTGGTCTGGCTGGGGGCAAGCTTTGCCATCTTTATCTTTGCGGTCTTTTCGCCGCTGCTTTCGATCTTGGCGCGGGCCTTTGATGTGACCTATGCGCCCACGCTGATCTTGGTTTTGGGCGTGCTTTTCTGCGTTGTGCTGCTGCTGTCGCAGAGCGTCACGATCTCGGCGCAGGCCAACCGCATTCGCGACCTGGCGCAGGCAGTGGGGCTGTTGGAGTGGCGGCTGCGCCAGCTTGAGCGACAGCCCACGCCGGCAGACCTGCGCGCCGCGTCGCAGCCGGCAGCCGTCCCGGTCGACCACGGCGACATGTCCGGCATTCCGGCAGGCGGCGCTCCGGCGGGCGTTCAGCCCAGTATCCACCCCAGCACAGCCAAGGTGGACACAGCGAAAGTGGACACAGCGAAAGTGGACACAGCCAAGGCGGGCGACGCCAAGCCGGACAAAGTCTTGGTGATCGGGCTGGACGGCGCGACCTTTGACCTGATCCGGCCCTGGGCCGCGGCGGGCTATCTGCCCACGCTGCAGCGCATTATGGCCGAAGGCGCGCAGGGCACGCTGCGCAGCACCGTGCCGCCCATGACCGGCCCGGCCTGGACCTCGTTCGCCACCGGCGTCAACCCCGGCAAACACCGGCTCTATGACTGGATCGCGCGCGACGAGGGCCGCTATACCTTCTCGCCCGTGACCGCGCTCGACTGCACCGCGCCGACGATCTACACGCTGCTCAGCCAGGCC
>QEUY01000037.1 GCA_003577365.1 Chloroflexota bacterium
TGATGTGAACTCCAGTGATGTGAACTCCAGTGATGTGAACTCCAGTGATGTGAACTCCAGTAGTGTGAATTCGAGTGATGTGAATTCGAGAAGACCGAGAGCGATGTCAGGCCGCGCCCATCGCCGGCGCGGCCGCGAGAAAAACGCAAACAGAGAAACGCCGGCAGAAAAGCACTGCGGAGCGCCGCTAACGGCGCTCGACCATCTTGGGGTCGAGCGCATCGCGCAGCCCATCGCCCATCAGCGTGAAGCCCAACATTGTCAAGGCGATCATCAGCGCGGGGAAAAAGGCAAGCTGCCAGAAAAAGGTCATGTTGGCGACCCCGTCGCGGCCCAGCATCTGCCCCCAACTGGGTGTGGGCGGGTTGATGCCCACGCCCAGAAAGCTCAGCGACGCTTCGGCAAAGATGGCGCGCGGGATGCCCAGGGTCAGCGAGACGATGATCGGGGCCAAGGCGTTGGGCAGCAGGTGCAGCCGCATGATGCGCGGCGTGCCCAGCCCGACCATGCGCGCCGCCTCGATAAATTCCTTTTCACGCAGCGCCAGAAACTGGGCGCGCGTCAAGCGGCAGATCTCGATCCAACTGGTGATGCCGATGGCGAGCAGGACGTTCCAATAGCCCGCGCCCAAGCGCGCCATGATCAAAAAGGCGAGCAGCAGCGTGGGCAGCGCCGACATCACGTCGACAAAACGCATGATGGCAAAGTCGGTCTTGCCGCCGCGCCAGCCCGCCAGCGCGCCCAGCGGCACGCCGATCGCCAGGGCGATCAACTGCGACAGCAGGCCGATGCTCAACGAGACCCGCGCCCCAAAGACGATGCGGCTGTAGAGGTCGCGGCCATTGAGGTCGGTGCCCATCCAAAAATCGCGGCTGGGAAATGCGCCGGTGGGGCCGACAAAGATCTCGTCATAGGGGAAATGCGCGATCAGCGGCTGGGGCGGGCGGCTCAGCAGCCAGGCGACCAGCGCATCGTCGGCAAAGAGCGCCATGGTCAGGAGGACGCAGACCAGCGCCAGCCCGGCGACGGAGAGCCGGTTGCGGCTGAAGCGGCGCAGCGCGTCGCGCAGCAGCGAGCGGCGCTGGAGACGAACGGTCGGCGGTTGCGTGACTTCGAGTTGGGCGGTTGCCATGGCGGTCGCTTGCCGGTCTACCGCACGCGGATGCGCGGGTCGATATAGGCGTACAAGATGTCGGTGATGAAATAGGTGATCGAGATCAGGATGGCCCACAACATCACCAGCCCGATGATCATCGGGTAGTCGCGCTCAAAGGTGCTGGTGACCCAGAATTTGCCCAGGCCGGGGACGCGGAAGATCTCTTCGATAAAGATCGAGCCGGTGATCAGGTCGGGGATGAGCGGGCCAAAGACGGTCAACATCGGGATAAAGGCATTGCGCAGCACATGCCGCCCGATGACCAGGCGCTCGTTCAGCCCCTTGGCACGCGCTGTGCGCACATAGTCAGCGCCCAGAGCCTCGATCATGCTGGCGCGCGTGTAGCGGGCGATCAAGGCAATGGGGGCCAGCGCATAGGCGACCACCGGCAGCACCCAGGTGCGCGGGCCTTCCCAGCCGCCGGTGGGGAACCAGCCCAGCGCCAGCGAGAAGACCAGGATAAAGAAGATGCCCCAGACAAAATGCGGCGTCACAAACCCGAAGACCGAGAGCAGCGTCGCCAGATAGTCGACCCAGGTGTTTTGGCGCAGCGCGGCGATGATCCCCAAGGGAATGCCGATGCCAAAGGCGACCAGCAGCGTCATCGCCCCCAGGTGTAGCGTGATCGGCCAGGTGCGCCGGATCAGCCCGATCACGGTCTCGTCGGGGTGGTCAAACGAATGGCCGAAGTCAAGCCGGATCACGCCGTTGAGCCAGATCAGGTATTGCTGCCAGACGGGTTTGTCCAGCCCATAGCGCGCTTCGAGCGCCGCGATCTGCTCCGGCGAAAATGGGCGTTGGCCCTCGCGCCAGGGGCCGCCGGGGACGCCATGCATCAGCGCAAAGGTGACCATCGACAATATCAGGAGGACAAAGATCAGTCCCGCCAGCCGCGTCAGGATAAATCGAAGCATGCCGTTCCATGTCCTTCGTGGCCGCGCCGCAAGGCAAGTGTGCTGCCAAAGCGTGAAGGGAATACGAATCGCCGACGCTGCGTTGGGCCAAGTTCGCCATCGGGCCAGGTGGGCGGATGGGAGATGTGCCTGGGCCAGGGGAACATGGCGAGCGTGAGACCGATTAGGCTCGCACAGGGAAATTGCTATGCCGTTGGTGTTGGCGGTATAGTTCGGATGCTTGGCAGTTTTACCATCAGAAGCAGGAGTTGTCAACTGCATTTATCGTCGCAGAAAACAGGGATGACGCAATGAAAATTATGGTATTGGGCAGCGGCCTGATGGGGCCGGCGGCAGCCTATATTTTGCTGGGCGACCCCGCGGTGGACGAAGTGGTATTGGCCGATATGCGGCTGGATCAACTGGAGCAGGCCAAGGCGCGGCTTGACCGTGTGGTCTCGACCGAGCGGCTGCGCTTGGCCCAGGTGAACCTGGCCGACCAGCCCGCGGCTGTGGAGGCGCTCGCGCCCGTCGACGTGGCGGTCGCCGCGCTGCCCAGCGCGGTGGTGCCGCTGGGTCTGCGCGCCGCCACTGCCGCGCGCACCCACTGGGTCGATCTGAGCTGGCCGCCGCAAAGCGAACTGCCCGGCCTGGTCGCGGCCATCGAACAGGCGGGCACGCTGGCGATCTTCGGCTGTGGCGTGGAGCCGGGGCTGACCGAGATCATGGCGCGCTATGTCGCCGAAAAGCTGGACCGCGTCGACGAACTGCACATCAAGTGTGGCGGCATCCCCGTCGAGCCGGCCCCGCCGCTGGGCTATAAGATCGTCTTTGGCGGAACCCGGCTGCCGCTGCGCGAACCAGACGCGCATGTGGTGGAGAACGGCGAATTGAAGACCGCCCCGCGCTACAGCGGCGTTGAGCGCGTCACCTTCGCCGGGGTGGGCGAGGTGGAAGCCTGGCACGAAGGCTTTATGCCCTGGCTGCTCGACCTCGACGCGCTTAAGGGCCTGCAGGTGGGAACGCAGAAGACGGTGCGCTGGCCCGGCTATGCCGCCAAGGCCACGGCGCTGCGCGAACTGGGGCTGCTCAGCACCGCGCCGGTCGATGTGCGCGGCGTCGCGGTCTCACCCAAAGATGTGGTCGATACGGTGCTCTATGACCGGGTGCGTATGGCCGAGCAGGACCGCGATATTACGGCCTTCCGGGTGGAGGCGCTGGGCGAGAAAAAGGGCCATCCCGGTCGCTATCGAGTGGAGATGATCGACCGCTATGACGAGCGCACCGGCTTTACCTCGATGGCGCGTGTCACGGCCTTCACCGGGGCGATGGTAGCACGCATGGTTGGCGCGGCCCAGATCGACGCGCGCGGCGTCCTCACCCCAGAGAAGGTGATCACCGGCAAGCTCTTTGACCAGTTGGTCGACGAACTGGCCGCGCAGGGCGTCACCTTTGTCTTGACCAAGGAAAAGTCCAAGGTCTTGGGCCAATGAGATGAACGACCGCATCCTGCTGGCGGCGGATGTGCCCGCCGAAGCCAAGGCGCGGCGCTGGACGCTGCGCGTCATCGCGCTGTTGTTGGTGATCCAGGCCACGCTGCTGATCGGCATCAGCGCGGTGGTCATCAGCCGCATCGACTGGGCACAGGAGCTTGAGGATGTGATGCTTTCGTTGACCGCGCTGGATACGATCCTGCTGGTGGCGCTCCTCGGCCCGCTGGCGGTCTTTGAGCTGGTCACAGCGCTGGGGATGTGGCTGGGCGGCGGCGGCCTGTGGCTGCGCGCCATGGTGATCCAAGGCATCCTGTTGATCTTCTGCTTGTCCAGCTATGTGGCGCAGCGCCGCGAAGCTTTTGTCTATCTTTTGATGCTTACTTGCATCATCATCGTGCTCTATCTGAACACGAACGATGTCAGACTTACCTATCAGAACCGCCGCCTCCAGCGTCGAGCGCGTTCCGGCTGAACTGGAGTTGGCGCTGCTGCGCCGGTTCGAGCCGGTGCTGCGCTTTACGCTCGGTGAGCAGTTCTTCCCGATCGACGCCGAACGCTATGTGCGGCGCTCTAGCCTCTGGTATCAGCGCGCCGGCGAGGACGCGGTGCTGCTGTTGGACAGCGACAGCCTCAACCTGGAGACGCTGGGCCAGGTGGACCTGGAGCAGCGCGACGCCATCTACTTTCTCAAGTTCATCGACCCGCTGGATTCGACCGAGCTAGCCGCCTATCAGGCGCGCCGCCGCGATGGCGCGCCGCCGCGCGCTGGCGCGTTCATCCCCGGCACGGGCCGGTTGGCGCGCGTGGGGTTTGCCTCGCGCTTTGTCGACGCACTCTTTAATATTACCCTCCTGGCACGCGGCCGTGTGCCGGGCGATACCGCCGCAGCCGCGGCCTTGGCCTATGCGCGCATGATGGACAAACGCGAGGAATATCGCTATCACGGCCGCGTGGTGCGCGAAAACGGTTGGATCGTAGCGCAGTATTGGTTCTTCTATGTCTATAACAACTGGCGCACCGCCTTTTCGGGGGCCAATGACCATGAGGCCGACTGGGAGATGGTCTGTGTCTATCTCTCCGACGACCCCGACCGCGAGCATGTGCCCGCCGACGGCCAGCGCGGCGATGAGCCGCTGGCGCGCTATCGCCCGGAGTGGGTCGCCTATGCCTCGCACGATTATGCCGGCGATGACCTGCGCCGGCGCTGGGATGACCCCGAGCTGGAGAAGGTGGGGCTGCACCCCGTAGTCTATGTGGCGGCAGGCTCCCACGCGGGCTATTTTCGGCGCGGCGAATATCTGACCGAACTCGAGCTGCCGATCTTCCAGCCGCTCGCCAAGATCTATGGTCGTCTGAGCGCCTTCTGGCATGAACAGTTGCGCCAGTATCAAGGCGACGAACCGTCGTCATCCGAGGAGCCGCGTCTGGAAGAGCCGCGCACGAACCTGTTCCGCATCCCGTTTGTCGACTATGCGCGCGGCGACGGGATATCGCTCGGCCCCGGCCAAGACAAGGCCTGGGGCGTGCCACGGCTGCTGCGCCCCGACGACCCTTGGCTGAGCGCCTATCGGGGGCTGTGGGGACTCTATGCGCGTGATCCGTTTGCCGGGGAAGACGCGCCCGCAGGCCCGATGTACAATCGCGACCGCTCGATCCGCCGCTCCTGGTATGACCCAGTGGGCTGGGCCGGGCTGGACAAGGTCGCGCCGGCGCACGAAGAGCTGCGGCTGGTGGTGGCGCAGCAGGTGGCCCTGGCCGGCAGACAGCAGGAGCTGCGTAGCGCCATCCAGGAAAAGAGCCAAGAGGTACGCACGTTGGGCGCCGCGCTGCGCGCCATGCGCCACCAGCCCCATCTACAGCGGCTGGCGCAAGAGTATCAGGAGCGGCTGCAGAACCTTTCGGCAGAACTGGCGGCGCAGCGCGCCGAACTGACCGCGGATCAATCCCTGCTCCAGTCGTTGGCGGCCTATGCTGCGGACCTAGAGGCAGGTGTGCGCGAGCCGCCGCGTGCCCATATCCGCCGCGCCCACACCCCCACGCCCCACGCCCAGTTTCGCGCCGGGCGGCTGGCCGAGATCTGGGCCGCGGCCAGCATTGGCTTGATGCTGGTGGTCTTGGTGGGGCTGATCTACTTTGCGCGCCACTATGTCGTCTTTGGGCTGGCTGCCATGATTGCGCTCTTTGCGTTTATCGAGGCCACCTTTCGCGGGCGCATCGAACGCATGGTCACCAGCGTGACGATTGGGCTGGCAGTCGTGGCCGCGCTGGTGCTGATGTTTGAGTTTTTCTGGCCGATCGTGGCGCTGACGGTCGTGCTGCTGGCGAGCTATCTGCTCTGGGAAAACCTGCGCGAGCTGT
This sequence comes from Chloroflexota bacterium, assembly GCA_003577365.1. Classification (GTDB taxonomy): domain Bacteria; phylum Chloroflexota; class Anaerolineae; order Caldilineales; family Caldilineaceae; genus QEUY01. Next base: position 5,901 of record QEUY01000037.1, read on the forward strand.
GGCAGTAGACGCGAGGTCAGTGCTCCAATGGCGAGAAGCCGCTGCCCAAAACTTCCTGGGTGATGCCGATCGAGACAAAGGCATGGGGGTCGACCTCGCCGACCACCCGTTTGAGTTGGTTGACCTGGGGCCGGTAGATGGTACACATGATCACGCTGCGCGGTTCGCCGGTGTAGCCGCCGGTCGCCTCCCACACGCTGGCGCCGCGGTCCAGTTGGGTCATCAGCGCGTGGAGCATCGCCTCTCTTTGCGTGGTGATGATGATGGCGTTGCGGGCGCGGCTTGGCCCTTCCAGGGCGTAGTCGGCGGCCAGCCCGCTGAGCAGCAGCGTTAGCATGGCATAGAGCGCCAATTCCCAGCCAAAGACAATCCCCGCTGTCGCCACAATCGCGCCGTCGACCCACAGATAGACCTGGCTGAGCGGGACGCCGGTCCGCAGTTGCAGGATGCGCCCCAGGATGGCCGTGCCGCCCAAGGTCGCGCCGGCGGCATAGACAAGGCCGCCGCCGATGCCGCCGATCAGCCCGGCGTAGATCGCGCTCAACAGAACATCGCGGGTCAGCGGGCCGGGGCCGAAATAGAGGGGCAGAAAGAGAATGGCATATTCGGTGGCCGCCGAAAAGAGGACAACCGCCAGGATGGTGCTGAACAGAAAACGCCAGCCGCCGAGCTGGAAGAAGCCCAGCACCAGCAGCGGGATGTTGACCAAGAGATAGAAGGCGGCCACCGAAAAGCCGGTGAAGTGGTTGACGATGATGCCGATGCCGCTGAGTCCACCGGCGGCGATGTCATAGGGCACCTGGAAGATCGCATAGCCCGCGGCGGCGATCAGCGTGCCCGCGATCAGCAGCACCCAGCGGCGGATCTCGGCCCATATGCGCGCTTTGCGTCGTTGCCCCACTTGGTCTCACTCCGCTGCTGTCTGGCTTCGCTGTTGTCTAGCTTCGAAACTGTCTAGCTTCGAAACTGTCTAGCTTCGATAGTCGCCGTTGATGCTCACATACTCATGGCTCAGGTCGCAAGTCCAGACCGTGGCCTCGCCCGTGCCCAGCCCTAAATCGACGCGCACGTCGATCTCCGGCTGGGCGAAACGGGCGGCGGCGTCGGCCTCGGCATAGGCCAGCGGCATCCCCTTGCTTACCAATTGGAGTTCGGACATCCGCTCCCGTGCGCTTGGCCCGCCCGCCACATAGAGCGAACAGCGCGCCGGGTCTACCTGGATGCCGGCGCGGCCCACCGCCGCCAAGATGCGCCCCCAGTTGGCATCGCTGCCAAAGAACGCGGTTTTGACCAGCGGGCTGGTCGCCACAGTGTTGGCGGCGCGGTGCGCCTCCTCGTCCGACGCCGCGCCGTGGATGCGGATCGTGACAAACTTGGTGACGCCCTCGCCGTCGCGCACAATCGCCTGCGCCAGTTCGGCGCAGATGCCGGTCAGCGCGGCCTGAAACGCGTCGAGCGCCGGGCCGGGGCCGCTGATCTCGGCATTGCCTGCCAGCCCATTGGCAAGCAGCAGCACGGTGTCGTTGGTGCTGGTGTCGCCGTCGATGCTGATGCGGTTGAAGCTGCGGGCGATGGCCGCGGTCAGCGCCTGCTGCAAGATGGGTTGCGCCACCGCCGCATCGGTGACAATGGCGCTCAACATGGTCGCCATGTCGGGGTGGATCATGCCCGCGCCCTTGGCGATGCCCGTGAGCCGCACCTCGTGGCCGTCGATCGTCGTCCGGCGCGTGGCGAGTTTGGGGCGGGTGTCGGTCGTCATGATTGCCTGGGCTGCGGCGGGCCAGCCATCTGGGCGCAGTTGGTCTGCCGCTTGGGGCGCGGCCGCGGCGACCTTGTCCATCGGCAGTTGCACGCCGATCACGCCGGTGCTCATGACCAGGATCGAATGATCGTGTGCGCCCAGCGCCATCTCGACCGCTTCGGCCATGCGCCGCGCGTTGGCGTCGCCCTCGACGCCGGTGCAGGCGTTGGCGCAGCCGCTGTTGATGACCACCCCATGGATGCCGTTGGGGTTCAGCGCCAGCAGCCGTTTGTCATAGACCACCGGCGCAGCCGGGAAGGCGTTTTGGGTAAAGGTGGCGGCGGCGCGGCAGGGGACGCGGCTGGCGATCAGCGCAAAATCGGGCGCGCCGCTTTTTTTGATACCGGCCGCGATGCCGGCGGCATCGAACCCCGGCACGACATAGGATGCGTCCATCTTCTCTCTTTCTGCCTATCTGGTTCTGTCAATCTGGGGCTCAATCTGCCTGCGGTCTCCCTGTGGCAGTTAATCCGACGTTGCCCAGCGGATTTCCATCTCGTCGCGGCCGGCCATGGCCTGGCGCAGGAGCGCGATCAGGCCGGCGTCTGCGCCCTGGCTTTGCAGCAGGTCAATCGTGGCGCTATTGATGTAATAGTCGCGGTCGGCGGCGGATTCCTCCTCCAGGCTGCCGGTCAGGAAGGCGAGCTGGGCCTCGTCGATCTTGCCCAACTCGGCGCCGGTCTGGTTGTCAAAGAGCATGATCATGGCAAGACTCCTTTTGCTGTGACAGGTGTTTTGCTGTGACAGGTGAGCGGCGGCGCGCCGCAGTGCTAGACTTGCGCGTTGAAACAGCCAAACGGCCCTAGTTCGAGCGTGCAGCGGGCGTCGGCAAACCCGGCGGCGGCCAACAGCTCCAAATGGCGCGCCACCGAAAGCCGCCCCGGATTGGCGCTTGGGTCGGGCGGGATGGGTGCAAGCAGGTCGGCAAAGACCAACCGACCGCCGGGTGCAAGCTGCCGGGCTGCGATGCGGTAGATGCGCGCCACGGCCTCGGCATCGCCCAGATCGTGCAGCGATTGCAGCGAAACGAGCGCGTCGAGCGGTTGGGGCAACTGCGCCGGCCAGCCGTCCTGGTTGAGGTCGGTTTCGACCCAGGTGATGCGTTCCGCATAGGGGGCCAGCCGCGTTTGGGCCAAAGCCAAGAGCGGCGCAGAGACATCAAAGCCGGTGTAGCGCAGATGGGGATAATCGGCGAGCAGCCGCGCGGCCAGCGCGCCGGCTCCGGCGCACAGCTCGGCCACCTGAGCAGGCTGCCCGTCCAGCGGCGCAAGCTGTGCGCTCAAATGCGCCTGGATGTCGGTGCGTTCGGGCCAGCGTGTGTCCAGGCTGGCGGCGTACTCGGCGGCTTGGGCGGGACTCTCAAAGGTGCGGAAGGCCATGATGCTCCTTGCTCAGATGGGTGCGCTCTGTCAGTAGATAAATTCGCGCACATCGTATTTCGAGATACGCACGCCGTGGGCCGACGCCCACGGCGCGAGAGCTTGTTTAAAGCGTTGTTCTTCGACCTCCAGCGCGGCGGCATCCAGGGGCACGATCCCCGCGGCCCGCATCGCCTCCACATAGGGCGACGGCTCATCGGCGACAAAGGGTGACAAGTAGACCAGATCGCCGCTGCCCAGCGGCATCTGCCGGATCGTCGCTACGGTATCTTCCAAATGGGCGGCGCGATAGGCCTCACCGCCGATCCCCAGCATGAAGATCACGCCGATCTCCATGCCGCCCTCCTTCATCGTCATCACGGCCTCCACGACCTCGGCGGCGCGGCCCGGCTTGGCTAAAAAGGCGCGCAGCGGGTCGTGGCCGGTTTCCAGCCCCACATAGAGCCGGCGCATGCCGCGCTCGCGCAGGGCGGCGAAGTCCTCGACACGCTTGCGCAGGGCATCCGGCGCGCTAATAAAGGCGTAGATGCCTTCCAACTCCCAGCCTGTGCCGCGCGGCGCGCCTGCCGGGCGCACAGGAAAACGAGCGTTGACCGCGTCGAGCATCGGCAGCAGCAGACGCTGCGGCGCGATCACGGCGTTGGCGTCGGCCAGAAAGATCGATCGGCGCACGCTGATGCCCGCGCCCAGGAAGTCGCGCACCTGATCGCAGTGCGCGGCGAACTCCTCAACCGACTTGATGCGAAAAGGGCGGTCGCGATAAAAGGTGCAAAAGGTACAGCGATTATAGGAGCAGCCCTCGGTCGCCTGCAAAACCAAGGCCAGGTATTGATCGGGCGGCAGGATCGAAACCGGCTTGTAGATGGCATGGAACCGGTCGGCATCGTCCTGCAGCCTGTCCCACGACCAGCCCGCCACGCTGGACAACCAGGTCTGCACTTGCTGCGTCCACGCCGCCGGGCTGCGGCTCGTCTCCAGCGCGCCCGATACCAGGCCGCGGGCCACATCGGCAGCGGCGGCATAAGCCCGTTCGATCAGGGCGCGGCGTTCATCTTCCGCCAAAAAGCGCCGCGCCCGCGTCCCCGCTGCGGCAGGGTCGATCCACTTTGCCAGCACGCGGTTATCCAGGCTGCGGCGGTAGGTGATGCCGTCGAACCAGGCGCCCAAAAGACGGCCCGCGCCGTCGAACGAGACGCTGGCGCGGCCCGCAAAGCTGAGGGTGAGCGTGCCTGCGGCCAGCGAGACATAGAGCGGATCGCCTGTCGCCGGCCACTCCCAGGTTGCAGCCACGGCCTAGCACGGACCTGCGTGCTTACCACTCACCGGCATAGTCCACCTCATAAGGCTGTGCCTGGCGTGTGGTGTACAGATAGTGAAGCTCGGCCAACTGGCGCAGGTGCAAGATGTCATGTGCCAGCCAGGAGACCAGCAGATCGCCGGCGCGCAGCGTCCCAACTTGGGCCAGCGTATGGCTGCGTTTCCAGTCGGGCGCGTCCAGCGTGCTGAGCCAGGCGAGCGAGGCAGCGCGTTCGCTCTGGAACGCGGTCAGGATCTCGCGCAGGTCTTGCTCGTTATAGCGCCGCTCCGCCACCTTGGCGCCCGGATCATTCGGCGGCCAGGGCAGGTCGGGGTGATGCAGCGTCAGGTCCAGCCGAGGGCGGAAGTCCTCGCGCTCTTCGTCATAGAGGTGGTGGATCACCTCCAAGATCGACCATTCATCGGGCGCGGGTCTCCAGCGCGCCTGCCGCTCGTCCACACCGGCGGCCAGGGCGCGGATCGCCCGGAGATTATGCTCAAACCGTTGGATGGCTGTGGCAAGTTCGATCATACAAGCCCCCTTGTCGACAATGCGCGTCCCGGATACTCCTAACCGACGCGACCCAGCAGATAGCGGTGGTGCGCCCAAATGCTCTTGACCTGCCAGGGCAGGGGCGCGCGGTCGAGCCAGGCATAGCGCATGACGCGGCTGTACAAGTCCGGTTGCTGGCCCAGATAGTGGGCCATGGTGCTCCACTGCCAGCCATCGCCGGTGAACTGGCGCTCCAGGTGGGCGCTGCGGATGCCCAGCCGTTTGAGCACTTCGGCGGCGGGCATCACAGTGTCGGGCCAGGGGGGGACATCCAGCACGCCTTGGCCGATGATCTCGACGCCCGCCTCGGCCAGCAGACGGCGGAGCAGCCCCATATCCGTCCAGCGCTCGTCATGGCCGCGGAAGAAGTCGCGGTCGATCACCAGCTTGCGCATCCAATAGCCGACCTGGATGTGGTTGGGCATGGCGACAAAGACCAGTTTGCGGCTGGTGCGCGCCAGTTCACGCAGCAGCGCCGCGGGGTCGGCCAGATACCACAGCCCAGCCCATTGCCAGGTCAGATCAAAGCTGCGGTCGGGGAAGGGCAGCCGGCCCCAGCCGTCGGGGCTGACCTGGACAAGGTCAATCGGCAGGCGCAGGTCGTCGGCCCAGATGCGCCGCACGCCTTGAATGCGTTCGGGCTGGTCGTCTACGGCGGTGACGCGCAGCCCGCGGCGGGCAAAGACCACGCCGTTGATGCCGCTGACACCCGCCATGCCATAGAGCGGAGCCTCCAGCACCGATTCCAGCCCATGGCGCATACACAGTTGCTCTAGAAAGTCGTTGAGCACAAAGCGCTCATAGACCAACCCCAACCCTTCGTTGTAGTCGGTCAG
>QEUY01001027.1 GCA_003577365.1 Chloroflexota bacterium
TGAGCCGGATCAGGCGGACGAGCAGAGGCTAACCTCTGCTCGTCCGCCGCTTCGCCTGCTGGAAGGGAGAGACCCGTGGATATACTGTACACGCTGTTCAAGTTTTTGCATGTCGTCGCCGTGATCGTCTGGCTGGGCGGGGTGGCGACGTTGAGCCTGGTTCACCTGCGGCTGCTGGCTGGCCAGGATCGGCGCGACCTGCTGCCCACGCTGCGGCTGGGCCTGTTCTTGGGCCGCGGCGTCATCGGCCCAGCGGCGCTGCTCACCCTGATCGCCGGGATCGCGATGCTCGCCAACGCCGGAATCTCCTTTGCGACGCTTTGGGTGGCCTGGGGTTTTGGCGGGATCGCACTCTCGATCGCATTCGGCGCGACCCTGATCCGCCGCGCCACCGAGCACCTGGAGCAGGCTACGACTGCCGGTGCGCCCGCCATCGCCCCTTTGCAGCGGCGGCTGGTGACCTACAGCTTCGTCAACTTGGCGCTGCTGCTGTCGGCGGTGTGGGCTATGGTCGCAAAACCCACGCTATAGACAGATTGCGCTGTAGACCTATAATGAGGCTAGCGGAGCGAGCAAGGATGAGCCGCCATGAATGAACTGATCTTGGTTGTCGACGACGAACCGCAGATCGTGCGCTTGGCGCGTGACTATCTGGAGCGCAGCGGCTATCGCGTCCTGCCGGTCTATGACGGCGGGGCGGCGCTGGCCGCCGCCCGCCAAGAGAAACCCGACCTGATCGTGCTGGACCTGAACCTGCCCGGCATGGATGGACTGGATGTCTGCCGCGCCCTGCGCCGCAGCGTGGGCGTCTCCGGTGCGGCGCCCATCATCATGCTCACCGCCCGCGCCGAGGAGGCTGACCGGCTGATCGGGCTGGAGGTCGGGGCCGATGACTACATCGTCAAGCCCTTTTCGCCGCGCGAACTGGTGGCGCGTGTGCGTGCCGTTCTGCGCCGCACCCAAGGCGATCTCCAGACCGCGGGCATCGTCCACGCCGGCGACTTGGAGATCGACCTTAACGGCCACCGCGTGCTGCGCGGCGGGGAGGCGATCAAGCTCACCCGCATCGAGTTCCACCTCTTGGCTACCTTGGCCCAACACCCCGGCCAGACCTTGAGCCGCAGCCAGTTGATCGAGCGCGTCCACGGCAGCGCCGACGCCGGCTTTGACCGCAGCATCGACGCGCATATCAAGAATCTGCGCCGCAAGATCGAAGATGACCCCACCAACCCGCGCTATATCGTGACCGTCTACGGGCTTGGCTATCAGTTCGCCGAAAAGGCCGGCGCATGAGTCCCCCGCCCTTTGTCTGCCGCGGCGCGCCGGGGGGTACACACAGTGGCTCCCCCTGGCACGGCCCCGGCTGGCATGAGCGCGATTGGCATGGCTCCAGTTGGCAGAGCACAGACGGCCCGCCCTGGCTGCATCCACGCTGGCGGGCCAAGCGCCGGCGCTTTTTCTGGGGCTTTCTGGGCTTCCTGGCGGCCATGCTCCTGCTGATAGTCGGGAGCATGGCCGCCGCGGCCTTCCTGGTCACCCGGCTGGCGGGCGGCGGCGGTTCCGCTGCGTTCTTGGTCTGGATCGTGG
>QEUY01001028.1:0-577 GCA_003577365.1 Chloroflexota bacterium
GTCCGGACATCATCAATCCCCGTCAGGGGCTTAAGACGCGCAGGGACCGGCACTCGCCTCATGCCGGTCCCTGCGTTTTAGCGAAGAAGACACGCCCAGGGGCAGCGTGTCTCCCCCGCCGTAGACCCGCCTCCGGATGCAGGCCTCTTGTTCACTTCTCGGCAGCCCAGACCCCCGCCGTGATGCACGCCCCGCCAGCCGCGAGACACAAGCCGCCACCCTATTCCCTATCCCCTACTCCCCACTCCCTATCCCCTACTCCCCTGCACCAGCAGCCGGAAACGGCAGCGCAGCTTGACCTGTGCCTCGGGCCGCTCGCACAGCAGCACCACCACCAACGGGCGGCTGTAATCCAGCTTGTGCATGGCGTTGGCATCCAGCTTGCGCGGCGTATAGCGGTCGGCGTCATAGCCGCCGCGCAAGCGCCCCAAGCCAACGGCCTGGCCCGCCGCTTGACCCGCGCCCGGCTGCAAGACAAAAAAGCTGCAAGCGCGGGCGGTGGCCTCGACCGTCGCGGCGTCCAAGTCTGGCGCGCCCGCATAGCTGACCAGCAGCTGCGTCGCATCCAGCCCGCGCG
>QEUY01001028.1:602-2188 GCA_003577365.1 Chloroflexota bacterium
GCCCGCGCGGCCAGGTCGAAGGGGTCGCCCATCTGCACCGTCTGCCCCGGCGCGACCCGCTTGGCCATCTCCTCTAGCTCGGCGTCGAGGCTGCGCCGTCTGAGCGGCGGTGGGGCCGTTGGGTCGGGGGTCGTGGCCCGCCCGGCGGTGCGGCGTGCTAGGCTGCGCTCCGTGATATGCGCGGTCAGCAGCGCCATCTCCTCCGGCGTGGCCAACCCGGCGCGCCCGGCGCGCTGGCCGCGGTCGATGGCGGCGGCGACGGCGCGCAGCTCCCCCGCAGGCACAAAGCTATGGCGCACCAGCGTCTGCAAGAGGCGCAGCCGGGCGGCATCGTCGATCGCGTGCAGCCCGCAGTGGGTGGCGAGACGGGCGAGGTCGGGGCAGGGCGCTTGGTGGAAGGCGCGCAGATCCAGCCGATAGCGCGGTGCGCCCGCGGTGCGGTCGAGGTCGAGCAGCCCCAGGCCAAAGAGCGTGTCGAGCGCATCGTCGACCTTGCCTGCGGTCAAGCGGTCGTGCTCGCCCGGCTGACCGCAGGCCGCGGGCAGCAGCGCCAGGCTGCGCGCCACAATTTGGTCGCGCGTGGCGCTCACAACCATCTCAGGCGCGCGCGGCCCATGCGCGCGCGGCGCGCGGGCGCGGCACTCGTCGCCCCACCAGTCCATCAGCGCCAAGCAGACCGCCCATTCGCCCCAGTTGCGGTCGGTGAACCAGACCGGCCAGCGTTGCGCCAGATAGGCGCGCGGGCGGAAGAGGATCTGGTCGCGCCCGGCCTGGCGCGCGTGCGGCAGCTCATAGCGGATCGAGGCCAGCCCGCGGCGCAGCCGGCGCAGTTCAGCCTGCGCCCCCGCGCCGTCGGGGCCGGCGGGCGCAGCGGCAGGCGGGCGGGGGCGCAGGCGCGCCGCCGGGTCAAAGTCATGCAGCACACCGCGTGCCCGTAGGGCGCGCTTGGCGGCGCGGTAGCGTGGGCCGGAGAGCAGCGCGGGCAGCAGCTTTTGGACATCAGCCTCCAGCCAGGCCGCCTCAGGCTGGAGCAGAAACTCGACCGTGCCCGCCGCCCAGAAAGGGTCTTCGAAACGCGTCGGCGGGCGTGCGCCGTGACGGGCCGCGCCTGCCGCTTCGCTCAGGCTCAACTGGCTGCACAGCAGGTCGAGTGTATCCAGCTCGCTGGGATAGACCAGATGCGCCAGCGCGGCGCGCGGCAGATAGTAGAACTCGTCCGGGTCAACCCACCCGGCATAGTGGTCGATCGGGGAGTAGGCGATGCGGGCGTGATAGCGCAGATCGCCGGCCTGGTCATTGTTCAGATCGCGGGGGGCGGGCATGGCTTTTGCCTCTATTTACGCTGCCGGCTTGCCCGGCCGCGCCCAAGCGGGTAAGATCGAGGGCGTAGCCGGGCTTGGCGAGCACCGAGCCGGGTGAGGTTGGCCTGGCCCCTACCCAAGGCCAAGCGCAGGAGAGGCGCTCGTAAGGTGAGCGCGTTTCCCGCTTTCAGGCAACTGCCTATCAGAAACTTGCGCTGACGGCGCACCGACTGAGATGGACCGCTCATCGACGGGGAAGCTGCGGTAGGGAGCTTCCCCGTCGGC
>QEUY01001029.1 GCA_003577365.1 Chloroflexota bacterium
TGCGGAACCTGCGCATCGGCCCCGACCGCGGTGTAGCGCCGGTTGAGGTCGAGCAGATAGCGCCCGACAAACTCATCTTCGCCCACGGCAACCGCGCCCGCGGCCAGCAGCGCCGAGTATTCGCCGGTGCTGTGGCCCACGCAGACATCGGGGCGAATGCCCAGCCGCTTGAGCAGCGCCACCAGCGCCATGTTGGCCGTGATCACCGCTTCGATCGCACCGTCAATCGCCCACAGGCGGTCGCCGGCTTCATCGGGCACGCTGTCGGGCGCATCCGCCGATGCGCCGCCAAAGCGGGGGCGCGGGAAGATAAAATCGCTGGGACGCACCCCACGTGGGTGGTCGACAAAGAGGCGGTCGATGCGGTCGAAACAGGCGCGCACCTCCGGAAAGTGCAGGCAGAGGTCGGCCAGCATGTGCGGATACTGTGCGCCCTCGCCGGGGAAGAGGAAGGCCAGCTTGCCCTGGGGCGCAAACGGTTCGGCAAAGAAATAGATGCCGCGCACATCCTGGATCCGCCGCGTCTGGGGCTTTTCGAGCCGCGCCAGCGCCTGTTCCAGCTTTTGCAGCAAGGCGGGCGGCGATTCGGCGACGATCGCCAAGCGGCAGGGCAGGTCGCCCGCTTCACCCATACCCGCCTCACCTGTGATCGTGTAGGCCAAATCGGCCAGGGCTGCACCGGCATGAGCGCGGCAGAAGGCGATCCAGTTGTGCACTTTTTCGACCAGCGCGTCGCGCGTGGTCGCGGCGACGATCACCAGTTCGCTCTCCCAGGCGGGGCGGTGGTCGGGAAGCGCATTGGCTGTATTGACTGCTGCCGGTGCTTCTTCCAAGATCACATGGGCGTTGACGCCGCCAAAGCCAAAGGCGTTGACCCCGGCGCGGCGCGGGGCGGACGGATCGCCATGCACCCAGGGGCGCACGTCGGTGTTGAGGTAGAAGGGCGTGCGCTCCAGCTCCAGGTCGGGGTCGGGTTCGTCCACATGCAGCGTGGGCGGCAGCACCCGATGATAGAGCGCCAAGGCCGTCTTGATCACCCCGGCGATGCCCGCGGCGGGCATGGTATGGCCGATCATCGATTTGACCGTGCCCAGCGCCACCGTGGGCAGGCTGCCGCGGCGCTCGCCAAAGACTTGGCGCAGCGCCTGAATCTCCACTTGGTCGCCCACGCGCGTCCCGGTGCCGTGCGCTTCGATCAAGCCGATGCTCTGCGGGTCGACGCCCGCCATGGCAAAGGCGCGCTGCAGGGCCAGCACTTCGCCTTCGAGCCGGGGCGTCAGCACACTGGCCCCGCGGCCATCGCTCGATGCGCCCACGCCCTTGACCACGGCATAGATGCGGTCGCCATCGGCTTCGGCCTCAGCGCGGCGTTTGAGCACGACCATGCCAATCCCCTCGCTCAGGATCGTGCCGTCCGCGCCCTTGTCAAAAGGGCGGATCTGCTCGCCGCGCGAGAGCGCGCCCAACTGCGAAAACAGCGCCAGGATCGGGATGGGCGTGGTCACCTGCACGCCGCCCACCAAGGCCAGGTCACAGCCGCCATGCGCCAGCTCACGCACCGCGGTCTCGATCGCGATCAGCGACG
>QEUY01001030.1 GCA_003577365.1 Chloroflexota bacterium
GCCACCTCGTTGAGGTTCTGCGCCTTGGGGCTGCGCCCTTCGTTCCAACTGCCCCACCCGGCGTAGTCGATGTATTTGTCGAAGCCGCGCGAACTGGGGTTGCCGGTAAAGCCGACGCAGGTCGTGTTGTAGCCCTCTTGCTTGAGGATTTCGGCCAGGGTGCTGACCTCCGGGCGCAGCCCGCCCTTGTGGCGCAGGGCGACGACCTGGGTGTTGAAGACATCCATGCCGGTGAGCATCGAGGCGTAGGCGCTGGTGGTGGGGATGTGGGCGCTGAAGGTTTGCTCGAAGAGCGTGGCGTCTTGGGCAAAGCGGTCGATGTGCGGCGTCGTAAGCCGGGGATAGCCATAGCAACTCATATGATCGCGGCGCAGCGAATCGATCCCAAAAAAGACGATATTGGGCAAGCGCCGGCTCCGTCGTTTGGCGGGCATCGCGTTGAGAATCTCCTTCAGTGGTGCTCGATAGGATGGCGGGCTTATTTGGCGTTATTTGACGTAGACCACCGTCTCGTTGTTGAGCGATTCGATGGCGGCAGCCAGCACCTTCTGCGCGGCCAGGCCATCGGCGCCGGAGCCGTCGATCTCGTCGGGGCTGACGCCGGCGCTCACCTGCTCCAGGAATTTATGGATGCGGTTGGCAAAGGTCTCCTCGAAATCGCGCATCCCGCCGAAGATGGGGTTGGTGTAGACGCGCTTTTCCATGTCGCCGGCAGGGTAGAGCGTGGCCTCGCGGTACATATCTTCGATGACAAAGCGGCCCTTGGTGCCGGCGACTTCGCAGCGTTCCATGGGGTGGCCGCGTTCAATGTCATAGCTGCCGGTGAGCGTGCCGACTGCGCCGTTCTTGAAGCGCATGTTGAAGGTCGCCGTCGACCAGATTTTGCGGCCCGGCGCTTTGGTCGCAAAACATTGCACCGCCTCGATGTCGCCGCAGAAATAGCGCATGATGTCGACGGTGTGCGGGTGCAGCGCCTTGATCTGGAAGTAGGGTGAGGTCTCGCGCGGGTTCATGATCCACATGCTCATGTTCATGAAGAGCAGATGGCCCAGGCGGCCTTCCTCTTGCCAGCGTTTGGCGAGCAGGGCGGCGGGCGTAAAACGGTGGTTGAGGTTGATGCCGTAGCAGACGCCCTTTTCCTTGGCCTTAGCGACCATCTCCTCTGCTTGGGGGATCTCGTTGGAAATGGGTTTTTCGCCCAGGACGTGACAGCCGAACTCCAGGGCCTGTATCGTGGGCAGGTGATGCTCGCTGCCATATTCGTGGCCGCCGGTGGCGACGCTGCACACATCCGGGCGCACCGCTTCGAGCATTTCTTGGACGTCGTAATAGGCCGGGACGCCATAGGTGGCGGCGGCTTTGTCGGCCCTGGCCTTGTCCCAGTCGCAGACGGCGACGAGTTCGGCGAGGGGGTCCGCCTGATAGAGCCGGGCATGCCGATTGCCGATCGGTCCTAGACCGATCACACAGACGCGCAACATGGTCTAGCCTCCAGGAAGGTGGTGGTGGGCAACTAGGGTACGGGCACGGTCTCCGCCTGCCCGGACTCGTGCGAGCGGATGGCGGCCTCGATGATCTCCTGCAC
>QEUY01001031.1 GCA_003577365.1 Chloroflexota bacterium
GCAAAGGGCGCAAAGAAGAGAAAAAAGAAAGCAGAGAAGAGAGGCAGAGAGAAGGGGAGGGGGATAGATGGCGCAGCCTGCGGCGAAACAGGGCGACCGCATCGTCGCCACCGACACGCATATTGTGATGATCCCATCGCCGGGCGGGCCGGTGCCGACGCCGCTGCCCCATCCCTTTGCGGGCATTATCGACGGGTCGTTGAGCAGCGATGTCAATATCGAAGGCAAGCCCGCGGCCACGCAGGGCAGCACCGCCGCCAACACCCCGGCGCATATTCCGCAGGGGGGACCGTTTCAGAAGCCGCCCGCCAACCGCGGCACGATTCAAGTGGGCAGCGGCACGGTCTTGATCAACGGCAAACCGGCGGCGCGCAATGGCGATGCCGCCATCACCTGCAACGACCCCGCCGACCTGCCCGCCGGGACGGTGGTCGCAGTGGGAACGGTCTTGATTGGAGGGTAAGCGCAGATGCGTGCGGTTGGAAAACCGCACGCATCTGCTCGCTTCCTGGAAGGTGTTCGTGAGCGTCATTGTGTTCATCCAGAAGGATCTGGTATGGCCGACAGTCATCTGCTAACCGATATTCGCCTGGCGCTGCGCCGCAACGAACTGCGCCCGGTCTATGCGCTCGCCAGCGCGCCGCGCCGTGTCCCCAAAGTTGGCACGCGGCTGGACCTGGCGACCGTGGACGGGCGCGAAAACCTGGGCCAAGCCGTGGTGCTGCGCCTGCTCACCCCACGCGGCGAACTGGCTCCGCTCGGCCATCCCACCTATGGCTCGCGCTTGCATGAACTGGTCGGGCGGCAGAACACTGAAACCACGCGCAACCTGGTCAAGCTGCACATCCTCGAAAGCTTGCAGCAGGAAGCGCGCATCGCCAAGGTCACCCGATTGGAGGTGCAGCCCGCGCCCGGCACACGCGACCGCGTCGACGTGCTGTTGGTGGTCGAGCCGGTCGGCGCTGCACCCGCGGTCACCATCGGCCCCTTTACCCTGGAGTTAGAAGCATGAGCATCCGGCGTCGCACCTATCCTGAAGTGCTCGAAAATGTCCTGACCGGGCTGGTGCAGGGAGTCGCCGCCGAGGCGCATCCCTTCCCGCCGAGCGATACCCCGCCCTTTGCCCATGTGCTTGAACGGTCGCCCGTCGCCGCTATCATCTCGGTCTATGGCAGCCGCAACGGCCAGCCGTTTCGTTTCACCGAAAACACCGACTATGTTTTGGCAAACGGCCAATCGCTCGTCTGGCAAAACGAGGGCGGCCAACTGCCCGATGCCGGCACGCTGGTCACCGTCAACTATACGCCGCAGTCGGCCCAGGGCAACCAGACCGACATCTATCCTGGCAGCGTCCTGCGCACGCTGGTCGAGACCGTGGCCCTGGAGATCAGCCGCCTCTATGCCCAACTGGAGGCCGTCTACCAGTCGGCCTATATCGACACGGCCAGCGGCTCCTCGCTCGACAAAGTGGTGGCGCTGCTCGGCGTCGAACGTGTCACCGGCAACCATCCGGCGGGCGAAGTCGTCTTTACGCGCGCCGGCGGCAGCCGCGGCGCGATCACCATCCCCGCCGGGACGCGCGATCACCATCCCCGCCGGGACGCGCATCACCACAACCACCGGCGATGTCGAATACGCGACGACCACCACCGTCACCATGCTGGACAACCAAAACACGGCGCGCGTGCCGGCGCGCGACCTAGAGACCACCAACGACCCCTTGGCCGCCGACCTGCTGACCGTCCTGCCGATCCCGATTGCGGGGATCGCCAGCGTCACCAACCCCAACCCGACCAGCATCACTACCCAGGCCGAAAGCGACGACGAACTGCGGGCGCGCGCCAAAAATGTCCTGGTCGGCAGCGAGCGCGCCACCGTGGCCGCGCTGCGGCAGGCGGTCGAACGCCAGGGCGTCTCCGCCGAGATCATCGAGGACCCGGCGCAGCCTGGCATCATCGCCGTCAACACCTTCACCGACCAGATGTCGCCCGAACTGCTGCAGCGCATCCGCACCGCGCTGGCCGACGCGCGGCCCGCCGGCGTCTTTGTCAAAGAGCCGGATGTCCAGACTCCGGCCAAGGTCGGTCTACAGATCCGGCTGACCACGGTGAGCGGCCTTGTGCCCGCCGACCTGCGCGCCGTCCAAGAGAAGGTGCGGGCGGCGGTCGCCGATTACTTTGCCAAGCTGCCCGCCAAGGCCAACGCCAGCCTGAGCAAGATCACGCGCGCCGTCCAAGAGAAGGTGCGGGCGGCGGTCGCCGATTACTTTGCCAAGCTGCCCGCCAAGGCCAACGCCAGCCTGAGCAAGATCACCGGCTTGGTGATGGCCGTGCCGGGCGTTGAAGACATGCGGCTGCTGGCGGCCACGCGCGACGGCGTGCCGCTCGACATTGGCGGCCCCGAACTCGACCTGGCAAACCAGGCCACGGCGCTCGACGTGCTGCAACTGGCCGACCCGGCGCTGCCGTCGCAGCTTTCGGCCACGATCACCTTTGCCGCTACTACCGCCGCGCCCGACGAACAGGCCATCCGCAGCGCCCTGGCCGCGACCTTTGACTATCTCAACCAACTCAACCAGACCGAACTGGCGCCGGGCGCGCCTGCCGCCGAACAGGAGAAGCGCGTGC
>QEUY01001032.1 GCA_003577365.1 Chloroflexota bacterium
GCCCACCCGCATCTGGCTCATGCAGGACCAGCGCCGGAAGCCCCGAATCCGGCTCGCGCATCCAGGAAAACTCGGGCGGATAGATCGGAAAGGCCGGGATAAAGGTGAGCGGGACTTCGGTCTTCGCGTCTGCCGTCACCTGCGCCAACTTGCCGCCAAAGCCCAGAATGTCGGTCTCCTCGAACCCAGCCAGGGCTGCGTGGCGCGGCCCTGCGTCGACAGGTTCATCGCCCTTGAGTGGGCCATCTACCTGGCCCCGCACTCCGGGGTGCAGACGTAGATAGGTGTGGCTGGCGTAGGTCTCCCAACTGGTTTGAGGCTTGCCGCTATTGCCGATGGCCTCGCCGCTCCCATGCACGCCCAACACATCGGCCAGGCCGAAGTCGGCGCGGCGGTCGCCCCACCCGGTATAGAGGCTGCTCTCGCCTGTGGCCACCAAGCCGCCGCCCTGGGCCACAAAGCGGCGCACACTTTCAATCTGTGCATCGGACATGGCCGCCAGGTTGGGCAGCACCAGCACGGCCAGCCGCCCCGCTGCACGCTCAATATGGTCGGCATGCACTGGCAAGTAGGGGATGCGGGCACGGATCAACGCCTGCATCACGCCGTAGTAGGGAGCCATGACCCGCTCTTCGCCTTGGTCGCGGCCGAAGTAGTCCACGTTTTCCTGGCTCCACACCACGCCCACGCTCGCCACAGGCTGGCGGTTGAGCAGATACTCCTGGTTGGCCGCAACCCACTGCATCACCGGCACGGCGGTACGGTACTGGCGACGGTCCTCGTGATAGGCGCTGATGAAGTGCCACCAGGGGTGGATACCGCCGGCCAAGCCCGCCAGCATCCACAGGCGCGCCTCCACCTCGGGCTTGGCACTGAGCCGGAAGGTGGGCGTGCCGCTCTGATATTGGGACATGCTTTCGGGCATGAGCGCGTCCCAGCCCATCAGCTCATGGCAGAGCTTGCCGGTGTCGCCGTTCTGCTGGAAGCCCTGCTCGCCGCGGCGCTGATGGTCCAGCATCAAGATCGGGGCGCGCTCACAGATGGCCTTGTGGTCGCGGAAGCGCAGCGCCTGGTGATGGATGTTGCCCGAGTTCATGCCCAGCCACAGACAGTGCGGCCCGCCCGCTTCCTGCGTGGCGCGGTTGTTAAGATCCCACACCGCCAGCCGCCGGTCGTAATTCCAGCGCATCCAGACACGGTAAATGGGGCTGTCCCAGTCGGCGTGGGTGGGCAGGTCATAGCCGTGAGCGGCTTCGAAGGCGCGGCGGCAGTTGTCACAGAAGCAGATTGAGGCGCGGTCCAGCCCGCTCCAACTGTTGTCGGTGAAGCCGTCAGGCGCATAGCGGTCCACGATCTCGCGCAAAATCCCGGTCAAGTAGACCTCGTAGTAGTCGCTGAAGATGCAGGCCACATAGCGGTCGCCGGCGCGGTAGGGCGAGCCGTCGGCCTGGCGCGCAAACCACTCGGGGTGCTGACGGTAGAAGCCTTCGGTGGCGCGGTTGGAGTCCATGCGCGCCAGCACCACCAGCCCATCTTGGCGTGCGGCGGCGCACAGTTCGCCAAAGAGGTCGCGC
>QEUY01000038.1 GCA_003577365.1 Chloroflexota bacterium
CAGACGATCTTTCACGCGCCGCGCCACCCCTATACGCAGCATTTGATTTCGTCGCTGCCTGTGATCGGGGATAAGACGGCCAAGGCGAGCCTGAGCGGCGCACCGCCGAACCTGGCGAACCCGCCCAGCGGCTGCCGCTTTCACCCGCGCTGCCCCTATGTGATGGAGATCTGCCGCACCCAGTCGCCGGAGTTGCTGCCGGTGGCCGACCGCCACCGCGTGGCCTGTCACCTTGTCACGGAGAACGCCGTATGAGCACAAATGGCAAACTGCTGGACGTCCAGCATGTGACGGTGGCGTTTCATATCGGCGGCTTGCTCGGCGGCGCCAAGCTGCTGGCGGTCAACGATATTAGCTTTGCGCTGGACAGCGACCGTCCGGAGATCTTTACGCTGGCAGGGGAAAGCGGGAGCGGCAAGACGACGCTCTCGCGGCTGCTGCTGCATGACCTGGACCCGACGTCGGGCAAGGTGATCTTTGAAGGGCGCGACGTGGCGACGATCAAGGGGCGGCGCGATGTGATGGCGTTTATGAAGCAGGTGCAGCCGGTCTTTCAGAACCCGTTTGAGACCTTCAGCCCGCTGCGCCGTGTAGAGGAGTATCTGATCGACACGGCGACCCATTTTGGCCGCGCCAAAAACCGGCGTGCAGCCGCGGCGGTGGTCGACGAGGCGCTGCGCCAAGTGGGGCTGTCGCTGGAGGAGGTCAGCAAACGTTATCCGCATGAACTCTCCGGCGGGCAGATTCAGCGCGTCTCGGTGGCGCGAGCCTTGATCCCACAGCCGCGGCTGATTTTGGCCGACGAGCCGGTGTCGATGGTCGACGCGTCGCTGCGCATGGCGATTGTCAATGTCTTTAAACGGCTGCGCGATGAGCAGCGCGTCAGCGTGATCTATATTACGCACGACCTGGCGACGGCCTATTACATCAGCGACCGGATCGCGATCATGCTGCGCGGCTATATTGTGGAGTCCGGCCCGGTGGAAGCGGTGCTCGACCGCCCGCTGCACCCCTACACCCAACTGCTGCAAGAGTCGGTGCCCAAGCCTGCGCCCGAGGATCAGGAATCGTGGGCCAAACATATCGAGCTAGGCACGTTGGAGGCCAAGGAGTATACGCGCGTCGGCTGCAAGTATGCAGGCCGCTGCCCGCATGTGATGGATATTTGCCGCCAGGCAGACCCGCCAGACTTCTTTGTCGACGGCAGGGCCGTCAAATGCTATCTCTACGCTGATGGTCCGGAATCTGGCCCACAGCTTATCGACCGTTCGACGCAGGGGGCTGCGCCCGCTGCCCAACCACAGGATTTGGGAAAGTCATGAATGAGATTACGCTGGATGTCAAGATCGCCAAGACGCAGATCGACCGCAACATCTACGGCCATTTTGCCGAGCATCTGGGGCGCTGCATTTACGAAGGGATTTGGGTGGGGGAGGAGTCGTCGATCCCGAATGTGCGCGGGATCCGCACGGATGTCGTGGAGGCGCTGCGCAAGATCAAGGTTCCTGTGCTGCGTTGGCCGGGCGGCTGCTTTGCCGACGAGTATCATTGGATGGACGGCATCGGCCCGCGCGCACAACGCCCGACCATGATCAACACCCACTGGGGCGGCGTGATCGAAAACAACCACTTCGGCACGCATGAGTTTATGGATCTGTGCGCGCAGTTGGAATGCGAGCCGTATATCTGCGGCAACGTGGGCAGCGGCACGGTGCAGGAGATGTCACAGTGGGTCGAGTATATCACCTTTGACGGCAAAAGCCCCATGACGGATCTGCGCAAGGCAAACGGCCGCGAGGAGCCATGGAAGCTGACCTATTTTGGCGTGGGCAATGAGAACTGGGGCTGCGGCGGGCGCATGACGCCGGAGTATTACGCCGATCTCTACCGGCGCTATGGCCTCTATGCGCGCAATTATGGCAATAACAAGCTGTTCCGCATCGCCTGTGGGGCCAGCAACGACGACTATCACTGGACAGAGGTGATGATGGAGAAGGCCGGCCACGACCAATTGCGCGGCGGGCCGTATATGGATGGCCTGGCGATCCACTACTATACCTCGGTCAAGCGGCTGCCTGATGGTTCGCGCGAAGGGTCGGCCACTGTGTTTGACGAGGCCGGCTGGATGGAGATCGTCTCCAAGGGGCTGTTCATGGACGAACTGGTGCGCAAGCACTCGACGATCATGGACAAGTATGACCCCGCGAAAAAGGTAGCCTTGATCGTGGACGAGTGGGGCACCTGGTTTGCGGTGGAGCCTGGCACGCACCCGCGCTTTTTGTATCAGCAAAACACGATGCGCGACGCGATTGTGGCGGCGACGACGCTGGACATCTTCAACAAGCATTGCGACCGCGTGCGCATGGCCAACATCGCCCAGACGATCAACGTCTTGCAGGCGATGATCCTGACCGACGGCGCGCGGATGCTGCTCACGCCCAGCTATCATGTCTTTGAGATGTATGCCGCCCATCAGGGCGCGACGATGGCGCCGCTGGATATTCAGAGCGAAGCCTATACGTTCGGCGAGGTCAGCATCCCGGCGTTGTCGGCGTCGGCCTCGGTAGATGGCGCAGGCACGCTGAATCTCACCTTGAGCAATGCCAACCCGCACAAGGATATCACGGTGCAGGTGAATGTGCGCGGGATGAACGGCAGCAAGGCGCAGGGGCGTGTGCTGCAGGGCAACGCCATGAACGCTCACAACACCTTTGACAACCCGAATGCCGTGGCTCCCAAGCCGCACACCGGCGTCAAGCTGGCGGGCGAGGGGCTGGAGATTGTCGTGCCGAAGATGTCGGTCGTGGCGGTGGCAGTGCAGTAGCACCCGTTTGACGGGCACAGGCGGCGTTCAACCGGCGCGGGCACCCTGCCCGCGCCGGTTTTCGATCCCCGCGCGGCGCGCTGTCTGGGGGGCGCGCCGGGATGGGCGCAAGGTCGTATGCCATTTTTGGCGAGTCTTGATCCGTTTGCGGCGGAGGGAACGGCGGCGTGGTCGGACTTTCGTCAACCGCCTGTGCCCTGTGTGCCTACGTTTGTTGCAGCAGGCGCTGTACATCAATTTGTGGTGGGCAGCAGGCCGGGGCTCGGGCTAGAATCAGACAGAACGAGCAAGACAGCCATCGGCTCGCGCGGCGGCGCATTGGCGTCCCGCGCCGGCATTCAACAGGAGTAGGTCGCTCGTATGAGGTTGCGGAGCTTGATTCCGGTTTTGGATGTAAAGGATGTAGACGCCTCCATTGAGTTTTACTGCGACGTGCTGGGGTTTGCGCTGCATGACAAGGTCGCATGGGGGGGCCGCACGGAGTGGGCCGTGCTGCGCGGCGAGGAAGATGTCCAGTTGATGTTGTGCGCCAGCCAAGGCGATGATGGCGATGAGAGCGGCTGCGCGACTGAGGGTGTTTTCTTTCTCTACCACGACAACCTGGAATCGTTGTTGGTCTACTTAGGCTCTAAGGGCTATGACAGCCGCTCGAGCCTGATGCCGGTCAGCAACAACACGCGCGATTTTTACCTGCGTGACCCGGATGGCTATGTGCTTTGGTTTAGCCACAAGCCGCTTGCCAAGGACACGGCTGCCCGCTAGTCGCTCCGGCGTGGCCCCTGTTCAGGCGGGCGGGTGAAGATCGTCTAGCAGTGTACGGATGGCCGCGATCTCGTCGGCGTTGATGGTATGGCCCATGCCGGGGTAGATGCGTTCGGTGACGGCTGCGCCCAGCTGCGCCAGCACTTGGGTGGTCTCATGCACGCGTGCCAGCGGGATATGCGCATCCACGTCGCTGCAACCGATAAAGGCCTCCGTACCGTCTAGGCCGGCGGCATAGTCGCGTGGCGTATCCGGCGGCCCGATCAACCCGCCGCTCAGCCCCACCAGCGCGCCGAAGCGTCCACCGTGCCGCGCAGCGAACTCCAACGCCAGGCAGGCGCCTTGGGAAAAGCCGAGCAGGACAGTTTTCGCTTGGGGCACGCCCGCCTCGGTCACGGTCTTGAGCGTCGCGCCCACGGCGGCGAGCGCAGAGCTAAGATGTGGCTCGTTTTGCGCCAAGGGCGCGAGAAACGAATAGGGATACCAAGTGTTGCCTGCGGCCTGGGGCGCAAGATAGGTGAGATCGGGTCTGTCGAACTCGGCGGCCAGGGCAAGGATGCTGCTCGCGCTGGCCCCGCGGCCATGCAGCATGATCATCGCGACCGGCGCGCTGCCCAAGGGCTTGCCGGTCTGCAGGAGAGGGCGGCCGCGGTGTGGATCGGCGAGGGGTGCGTGCGTCATGCGGCGGCTTCTCCAGGGCGCGTGATGGCAGGCAGGCGCGCTTCGATCTCGGCGCGGCGGGGTTCCAGCCAAGGTGGGAGCTTGAGGCTTGTGCCCAGGGCGGCGGCAGGTTCGTCGGTCAGAAAGCCCGGCCCGTCGGTTGCGATCTCGTAGAGCACGCCGCCGGGTTCGCGGAAGTAGATGGAATGGAAATATTGGCGGTCGCGCACGTCGGTGACGTTTAGACCTGCGGCCAGCAGGCGTGCTTGCCAGGCGCGCTGGTCGGCGTCGTCGCGCGCCCGAAAAGCGATATGGTGGATCGACCCCGCGCCCAGGTGGCCGCGGCCCTGGTTGGGGACCTGCACCAGGTCGACAGCGCGGCCCGCGCCACTGCCGGGGGCGGCGAAGCGCGTCCGGCTGCCTTCGCTCCCCACTTCCTCAAAGCCAAAATAGTCGGCCAAGAGCGCGGCAGATGGGCCGGTGGCCGCGACGAGCAGCGTTGTGCTGTGGAAGCCGCGCAGCGCCATGGATTCGGGCACAGGGCCTGCCTGCCAATGGTCGACAGTGGGCGGGTCGTCCACGCCGGCCAACTCGACGCGCAGCCCATCCGGGTCTTGGAAGGGGAGCACCGGCTCGCCGAAGCGTGTTTGGCGTTCCCCTGGCGTAATGCCAAAGTCGCGCAGGCGTTCCTCCCAGGCGTCGAGCGAGGCGCTGGGCACGGTATAGGCCACGGCGTTGGCTTCGCCCGTGCCGGCGCGGCCGCGGCGTGCATGGGGCCAGGGGAAAAAGGTCAAGACTGTGCCGGGGCTGCCGGTGGCGTCGGCGAAGTAGAAATGGTAGGTCCCCGGATCGTCGAAGTTGACCGTGGTCTTGACCAGCCGCTGGCCCAAGCACTGGATGTAGAAGTCGAGGTTGCGCTGCGGGTCGCCCGCCATGGCTGTGATGTGGTGGATGCCGGAAATCGGGTTTGGCTCAGGTGTGGACATCTGGCTCCTCTGGATGTGTATTGACGCTCCTTTTGCGATTTATTTGGACATAGGACGGCGCCGGTGTCTGTGCTTTGGCTTCCCAGCCACGAACGGCTGTGGGCAGATCAGCGGAGATAACGGCGATGCCAGGCGGCCAGCAGGCTTGCTTCTCGTTCGGGGGGTAGCCCGGCGCGCAGGGGCAAGTTGTCCGGCAGGTTGCGCCGCCAATGCAGCGTGTCGGCCACGGTGGCCTGGACAGGACAAAAGGTCAGCCCGGCGGCGAGGGCGCGCCGGCAATCGACAGTGGATATGCCGCGCAAGGCATCCGGAACCCACAGCGGCATATCGACAAAAGGAGATACGCCCTGGTCCGCCAGGAAGTCCGCGTCCACCCATACGGGCGTGGCATCAGTGGCCGTGGCTTGCCGGCACACGGCCAGCAGTTCGCCCAGTGTGTAGGGCGCGGCCGGGCCGGTGGCGTTGTAGACGCCGGTTGTGCCCTGCTCCAGACAGGCCAGGGTCCATGCCGCCAGGTCGCGCGCGTCGATAAACTGGACGGGCACACCCGGGCTTTCGGGCGCGAGCAGCTCACCGCCCTGCGCCATACGCACCGGCCAATAGGTGAAGCGGTCAGTGGGGTCGTGTGGGCCGGCGATTAGGCCCGGACGAATGATCAGGGCGCGGTCGAGAAGCGCGGCCAGTACAGCGTCTTCGCAGTGCGTTTTAAGTGCGCCGTAGGTCTCATGGTCAAGCGCGGTCTCTTCGGGGTCGTCGAGCCTTGCTAGGGGGGCATTCTCGTCCATGTGGGGCCGGGTGAAGTCCGCATAAACCGAAATGGTCGAGATAAAGACATAGAGACCGGCGCGCCGCGCCAGCGCGCCGGCAGCGGCGCGCACTTGGGCGGGGAGATAGCCGGACGTGTCGATCACGGCATCCCAGCGGCGGTTGCCCAAGCGGTCGAGGTCGGCGGCGCGGTCGCCGTGGATCTGTTCGACATCGGGGAAGAGGCCGGGGTTGCTGCGTCCCCGGTTGAAGAGCGTCAGCCGGTGGCCGCGGCTTTGCGCGGTCTCGACAAGGTGGCGGCCCAGGAAGACAGTG
The DNA here is from genome assembly GCA_003577365.1 of Chloroflexota bacterium. Lineage (GTDB taxonomy): Bacteria > Chloroflexota > Anaerolineae > Caldilineales > Caldilineaceae > QEUY01. Next base: position 6,313 of record QEUY01000038.1, read on the forward strand.
CCGCCTAGGATCAGAATGTCCATGCGAACCTCCAGGAGAACAGGCTTAGGGAGATGCTGTGATCTCGACGTCGCCCAGGAACGCCCACTGTTCAGGGATGGCTGTGCCGTCGGCGGCGTAGACGGGTAGGCGGGTTCCGCCTGCCGCGGCGTCGTAAAGGCCAGCCACCAGCCGGTAGCGGCCCGGCATCGTATCGGCGGGAAGCGCAAGCGTCACAGGGTCGACCACGGTCTCGCCGGCGACCCAGGCCCAGGTGGGGTTATCGCCCTGGGCGGGCAGACTGTCCTGCTGTGCGATGACCTGGTTGGCCGGGTCGAGCAGTTGCGCAAAGCGGGTGAGGTTTTGGCTGCTTGGCTGCAGGACGCGGTATTGCAGCGTGAGCGTGATGGCGCTGCCCACGGCGATGGGCTGCAGCGCAGGCGTATAGCCGGCCAGCGTAGCCAGGTCGCCCAGGCGATAGTCAAGCGGGCGCGCCGGCGCGGCGGGGGGCGGGGCAACGATCTTGATGGGAGGCAGGGCGTAGCTGTCTTGCGGCGCGGGCGCGCCGGGGGGTGTGACGGGCAACCGGTCGAGGCTGGCAAAATCATAGAGGCCGACGCGCGGATAGTAGATGCCGCCGCGCGCGCCGGCGGGCAGGCGCAGCAGATAGACATCGGGCGCAAGGCGTGTGCTTGTCCACAGCGTGGGCGGCTGGAAGAAGGGGCCGGGCAGATGGTCTTCTTGGGCCAGCGGCGCGCCGCTGGGGCTTACCAGGTGAACGAAACCGTGCAGGTTGGTGTCGAGCGGCTGGTCGGCCTGCCAGCCGAGATGGACGCGCAGATAGTCGCCGGACGCCAGCACAGGCAGCGCCGTGCTCTCCTGGCCGGTGTGCATCTCCAGACGATAGCCAGCCAAGCGCGCCTGGTCGCCAAAGCGGACGTCGAGCGCGGTCAGCGCCGGTGCAGAGGTTGCCGGGGTTGCCGCCAGCGCAACGGAACCGAGCAAGACCGGCTCGGCCGCGGCTGGGATGGCAAGCCAGAGTTGATAGCGGCCTGCAGGCAGACCGGCGGGCAGCGGCAGCGCGTAGGCGTCGTCGACCAGCGTGCCGGGCGGCCAGACGGCGGCGGGCAGGGCGTTGTAGTACGGCCGGGTGACGGTCTCGGCGATCGGGTCGCCGGTGGCGGTTTGCAGCCGCCAGCGCACCTTTAGGTCGCCGGGCTGCGCCGTCTCGACCAGCCAGTAAGGGTATAGCCGCAGGTTGCCGCCGTGCTGCACGGCGCGATAGCCTAGTAACTGCATCCCCATCGGCTCCGGGCGCGCAAGCGGCGGTATGACCCGCGCCACGGCAGGGGAGGCGATATAGGCGGCCCCCGCCAAGAGCAGTCCTGCGCCGGCGAGCACGCCAAAGCCTTTTTGGCGCTGGGCCAGGGCCAGCCCCAGCGCGGCGCAGAGCATGGCTGTGCTGAACGCGCCCGCGGCCGCCTGCAGCCGGGTGCCCTGCCAGCGCACGTCAAGCCGATGGCGGCCCGCGGGCAGGTCAAGAGTCAGCAGGCCGAGATCGCCGCTGGGGTAGGGCACGAGCGGGGCGCCATCCAACCAGGCGCGCCAGCCGGGAAAGTAGAAGGATGCCAGGCGCAGCGGTGCGGCTGTACCGGCTGTGACCGTGGCGCGCAGCGCAAAGGGGCCGGCCTGTTCGAGCTGGACCTCCGGCGGGGCGGCGATGGGGCCCCGCGTGCTTGCCGCCAGGGTCGCGGGCGCCCAGCGCGGCCGGAACTCTTGGATCGAACTGTTGCCTTCGCCGCCGCCCAGTACGCCCTTTTCGACCTCGGTCTGGGCCATGACCGGCAGGCTGGCGTCGACGCTCTCGGGCGCAAAGACGTCCATCCAGGCCAGGCGCGGGCGTGCGCTGAAGACGACGAGCAGCATCAGCAGCCCGCCGGCCAGCGGCAGCAGGAGGCGATGTCGCCACCCGGCGAGCAGGCCGCCGGTCAACAGCGCCAGGCCGAGCGAATGAACGGAGAGCAAGCGCCAAGTAAACTGCGCCAGCGTCAACAGGTCGGACGCCTGCCAGAGGGGCAAGGCCCAGGCGGTCATCAAGCCACCGCTGATCAGGGCGACCATGATCCAGAAGAGCCATTCGGCATCGCGGCGGCGCGCCCCGATCGCGCCGGCAGCGGCCAGCGCGGCTTGCACCAGCCCCAAGCGGATGGGCCGGGCAAAGGTGTGGTCATAGCTCCAGCCGCCGTCGAGGAAGTTGGCGCGCGTCCAGGCGCTGGCCGGGAGCCACACCGTGCGCGCGATCTCGAACCCGGTGTTTGCCACAAAAGCGCGTTCGAGCAGCAACGGCAGCCAGAAGAAGGCGCTCAGCCCCATGGCGAGCAGCAGCGCTAGGATCGCGGCGCTACCCGCGGGGCGAGGACGGCCTGCGGTGAACCAGAGCACGGCCAGGTAGCCGAGCAGCAGGGGCGGGGTAAAGAGCAGGGTGATGTTGTGCGTTACGGCAAGCGCAGCCAGGCTGAAGGCCAGGGGCAGGGCGGCGCGGCGCGGCTGTGGGCTGTAGACCAAACGGCGCGCACTCCAGAGGATCCAAGGCAGGAGTGCTTGGGCCGCGACCTCGGCCAGCGCGCCGCGGATGTAGGTATTTGTGACCAGATAGGGCGCGTAGAGGTAGGCGAGCGCAGCCAAGGCAGTGGGCCAGCGCCGGCCATCAAAGAGATCCCAGGCCAGGCGCGCCATGCCCGCGGCGGCGGCGAGCATCAGCAGGACAAAGGCCGCGACAAACGCCGCATAGAAGCTCAGCCCCAGCAGGTGCAGGAGTTCGGCCAGATAGTAGCTGCCGGGCGCATAGTAGCCAAAGAGGGGATAGCCAAAGCCCAGGAGCGCATCCGGCGCCCAGCGCGGGTAGATGGCCCCGCCGCGCAGGGTTTCGTCGAGCAGGCCAAGCCGCAGCAGATGCAGCCCCCCGTCGAACGAGCGCGGCAGCCCTTCGCGGTAGAACGGCCAGAAGACGGGCAGGCTGAGACCGGCCAAGAGGAGCCAGGGCAGCCAAGTCAGGAGTGTGCTGCCCAGCGCCCGTGCCGTCACGCGCGGGGGAGCGGCAGGCCGGGCAATAGGCAATGGGCGCGTGGTCATGCGCCCATTGTACCGGGGAGGGGAGGGGCGCACCAAATGCGGCGGGCGGGATACACGGCGGGGAGCGCTTGGCGCTGCGACAGAATTGACACCCTTCAGAGAATTCTGTAGTGTAGAGGGCTACAGCCGAACCGAGTGGCCGGCGCGGGAAGGTAGCTAGATGGCGGTTGCGCGTATGCGGATTGCGATCCTTGCCGATATCCACGGCAATTTGCCGGCGCTGGAGGCCGTGGTGGCCGATCTGCGCGCGCAGCGGCCCGACGCGGTCTATCTGGCCGGCGACCAGGTAAACCGCTGCCCCTGGAGCAACGAAGTCATGGACCTGGTGGCGGCGGAAGGGTGGCCGATGATCGCGGGCAACCATGAGCTGGCGTTGGCCAAGCTGGGGCAGCCGAACTGCCCGCCCTTTCTGGCCGACCGGCGGCGTTTTCCGGACCTCTGGTGGACGCACCGTCACTTGTCTGCGGCGCATCTGGCGACGATCCGCGGGCTGCCGCTGGAGATGCATCTGACGCCGGCGGGGATGCCGCCCCTACTGGTGGTGCATGGGTCGCCGTGTAAGGTGACGGCGGGGTTTGCGCCCGGTCTGGACGACGCGCAGCTGCGCCGCTTGTTGGCGGGCGCGAGCGCACCGGTGGTGATCGGCGCGCATACCCATCAGCCGGTGGACCGGCAGATCGGCGCGCAGCGCGTGCTCAACCCAGGCAGCGTGGGGATGCCATACAACGGCGACCCGCGCGCCCAATATATGCTGCTCGATGCCGAGGCAGCGGGGCTGCGTGCGATTTTTCGGCAGGTGGCGTATCCCATTGAGTTGGTGCGCCGTGAATTTGAGCGGCTCGACCTGATGGGGACGCTGGGGCCTGCCGCCGCGCTCTATCTGCGCACGGTGGAAACGGGGCTGCCTTGGATCAGCGATTTTATCTACTGGATGCGCTATCAACCGCTTACGGTTGCGGAGAATATGGACTTGGCGGTGGCGACCTATATGGGCCGCCATGGGCCGGGGCGCTGGGCATTTGCCCCTGAATAAGCCATCGGACGCGCCTATAGTTTGCGCTGGAGAAAGCGATGATTCGTCCGCTGCGGGAGGCTGATCGAGCGGCGGCGGTGGCGTTGTTGCGCGCCGCGCCCTATTTGAACCTCTACCTACTTGGCAATCTCGAAAGCCTGGGGTTTGATCAGCCGTTCTGTGAGTTCTGGGGCGATTTTGACGGGCCGGCGCTGCGCGCTGTGGTCAACCGCTATATGCAGGGGTGGTCAGTCTATGGCGGCGCGGATGCGGACTGGACGGGGCTGGCGGCTGTGGTCGACAACCACCCTGTCGGCGCCGAACGCCTGCAGGACAACCCCGGCGGCACTCCCAGCTTTCTGCCCTATCTGCGGCGCTATGACGCGCCGCAGGTAGAGGAGCAGCACATCATGGATTTGGCCGAGGCGGATTTCCGGCCTCGGCCCGCGCCGGAGGGGGTGCGGGTGCGCCGCGCCTCGCTGGCCGACCTGGGCGCGCTGGTGCTGTTCTACAGCGACGCCGGTTCGATGTCGCGGTCGCCGCTGGGGGTAGAACGCCCGCTGCGCGATAGCCGGTTATGGCTGGCCGAGGTGGGTGGTGAGGCGGATGGCGAGGCCGCAGTGGCGCAACCGGGGCTTGAGCCAGGCGGTGTGCAGCGCCTTGTGCGCCGACCTGTTGGCCGCGGGCAAACGGCCTGTGCTCTACTGGGATAATCCCTCCGCAGGCAGGGTCTATACAAAGCTGGGGTTTCGGCCGCGGGGGGTATGGCGCTCGGCGTGGCTGCAGCGGCGCGGTGCAGCGCACTCTGCAGAGGGTTAACCGCAAAGGGCGCTAAGAACGCAAAGAGAAAGGGTCACTGTCCGGCTACATAGCCGCAGGCGACCAGCTTGTCGCGCAGGGTGGAACGGGCGCGGCTCAGGCGCGATTTGACGGTTCCCAAGGGTAGGCCCAACAGGTCGGCGGCTTCGGCATAGTCGTACCCGTGTACGTCGACCAGCAGGACGACGCTGCGATGCCATTCGGGCAGTTCCTCGATGGCGTGCATGAGAAGCTGCATGCCTTCGCGCTGGGCGACGACCAGCTCGGGGTTTTCCTGGTCGGCCGCGCCGGAGAGCTGGAACTCTGCGCCGGTCTCTTCCGTTAGCTCATCAAGGCTGACCGAAGCGCGGCGGCGTTGGCTGCGCAGATAGTCATAACAGGTGTTGGTGACGATGCGCAACAGCCAGGAGCGAAAATTGCCATCTTGAAAGCGGGGGAGGGCGCGATGGACCTTGATCAACGCATCCTGTACGGCATCGGCGGCGGCTTCCTCGGTGCGTAAAATCTGCTGGGCCAGACGGTGCGCCGCGGCGTGGTAGTGGGCGACCAGCCGGCTGAAGGCGAGGTCATCGCCCAGGCGCGCCGCGTTGACCAAGTCTGGCATCTCCGCCACAGTAGCAGCGCCGCTCAGGCCCAGAAACCATGATTCCGGCAGGCAGTTTGTATCCTCCCGGAAAGGTGATGCAACAGGTGCTTGCATAACCGATCCCCTTCTGTTTGTGATCGTTACACGAGGTGTAACCATCCTGATTGTAAAAAGGGATCATTAAAATAGTCTGAACAAAGCGGGACAGTTTCCAGACCATTTGCCTACGCTCAGTCTGGGCGCGGGGTGGGGATCCGGTCTGTGCGGGGCCGGACGGGGAGTGGAAATCGACAGCGGCGGGATGCGTCTCCTCGCCGCTGTCGCCGATCAGTTGGCTGTCTCGGCGCGCCTGTGATGTGAGCCGGTTACTCGAGGCGCATCTGGTAGCCGTAGCCGCGCACGGTGGTAATAAAGCGCGGTTCGCCGAGGTTGCCCGGTTCGATGCGGCTGCGCAGCCGGCTGATCATGCGGTCGATGTTGGCGTCGTAGACATCGCCCTGGGATTCGGGCCAGACGGCTTGGGCGATCTCATCCTTACTGACCACGCGGCCGCGCGTCTGGTATAGATACCATAGCAAATCGAACTGTTTTACGCTGAGGGGCGGATCCAAAAGCTTTCCGTCAACGTATACTTGTCTAGTAGTAGGATCAACACGCAGCGCCGGTTCACGCACGGCGATCAACGAAGGGGCGGTGACGGTCGCGCCCGGGTCATGAAAACGGAAGCTGGTAGAGGCAAACTGGATTTCGCTGCCGTCCTCGAGCCAGGCCGAGCCAGCGGGCGGCACGCGTTGGCCGTTGACAAGCACGCCGTTCTTGCTGCCTAGGTCGTGCACTTGGTAAGCGCCGTTCACATAGCGGATTTCGGCATGATGGCGCGATGCAAACTGGTCTTGCAGGACGATGTCGGATTCGGCCGCGCGACCTATCGTCACGGTGTGATCCGGAAGATCATACTCGCTGCCCGCCCGAACACCATTGAGACAAACAAGCTTGCCAAAGCGACTCACAATGAACCCTTTGATGGTCGATTTTGGGTGTGCTAAAATACGATGTTGCGATGGATATGTATAGTAGCATAGCTCAGCTTCATGCGAATCGCAAGGTGGGCGCGCAGGATCACGCTGCGCGGTATGTGCCATGATGGCCCCTGGTAATCCGATCTCACCGGACAATTTGCCGCCGCCGGAACCTGAAGACGCGGGCATGGGCAGCGGCGCGGCCGTGCCCGAAGCCGTGCCTGCCGCGCCAAGCCACGTAGCCGCAGAGACGGGCACGGCGGGCCATGACCTCGACGCCGTGACCGATCTGGCGGGCAAGACCATCGCGCATTATTGTGTGGAGGAGCGGCTGGGCGGCGGCGCTATGGGATCGGTCTACCGGGCCTATGACGAGAAAAACGGGCGCATGGTGGCGTTGAAGGTGCTGCTGCCCGGAGCCGACGCCATTCTACGCGAGCGCTTTCGCCGTGAGGCGCGCACAGTTAGCACGCTCAAGCACCCGCACATTGTGCGCACGCTGCAGGTAGGGCAGACTTCGTCCGGCGGTGTGATCTTCATTGCGATGGAATTGGTGGAGGGCGCGAGCCTGGCAGAGCTGCTTGAGCAGCACGGGCGCTTGGCGCCGCGCGATGCCTGCGCCATCCTGGCGCCGATCGCACAGGCGTTGGCCTATGCGCATGCGCAGGGCGTGGTGCATCGTGATGTCAAGCCGAGCAATATCCTGCTGCGCCGGGTCTCGGCGGAGACGCCCGGGGCCGTCGCGCTGGGCGTGTTGCCGGACCCGGTGGTGCCGCTGCTGTCGGACTTTGGCATTGCGCGCGCCATGGATGCGCCCGAACTGACCAGCGCCGGACGGACGATCGGGACGCCGGCCTTTATGGCCCCGGAGCAGTGCGCGGGGAGCGGTGAGATCGACGGCCGTGCCGATATCTACGCGCTGGGGGCGGTGCTCTATCGCTGTCTGGTGGGCCGTGCGCCCTTTTCGGGGTCGACCACGCAGATTTTGCACGCGCATGTCTATGACCCGGTGATGATCCCCGATGCGGCGGCGCGGGCGATGCCGCAGGCGGTGCTGGCGATTCTGACGCGCAGCATGATGAAGGAACCGGCGCAGCGCTATCCTGAGATGGCGTTGGTGGCCGAGGAACTGGCGCGCTGCGCGGCACTGCTGCCCGCGGCAGAGAACGCTGCTCCGCTCATCGACGGCGATTCGACGAGGACGATGGCCGCGCTGCCCGCGACGGTGCTGCCGCAACCGGGGCCGGCGCGCATTTTAGTGCCTGCCGCGCCGGTCACGCCGCGTTCGGTGGGGGTGGTCCCGTTGCGTCCCACGCCTTCGGCGACGGTCGTGCGCCCAATGACGCCATCTGGCGCAGAACCGGCGCGGCGGCTGCCCAGAAGCCAGATGGGGGCGTTGATCTTGGGGGCCGCGCTGGTGCTGCTCTCGCTGATTTTGGCGGTTACTGTCTTTAGCAGTACGCTGCCTTCGGTCTTTTCGAGTGAACGCCTGCCGCGCGCGGCGCAGGCGACCTTGACGCAGGGGGAAGGCGTGGCGACCGCCACGCCGGCCACGGGGTCTCCGGCCCCTGTACAGACCCCAAGCCCAGTCCAGGCCCAGAGCGGGCTGGCCGTGTTGGCCTCGCCCGAGCCGGTGCGGGGGCCAGCGCCGGCACCGACGCGCGAACCGCCACCCGCGGTGCCGCTCGACAGCGCCTGGAGCGATGCCCAGGCCTTCTTTGCCGAAAGAGATTGGCGCGCGGCGCTGGATTGGCTGATCATCGTGCGCCGCATCGACGAGGAGTTCGAGCGCGGCCAAGTCGAGTCGATGATGGTGACAGCCTATGTGGGGCTGGCGACGGAGGCCACGGTCGCCGGGCAGTTGCAGGAAGCGGTCGATTATCTCGACGAGGCGCTGCAACTAGCGCCGGACTCGGCCTTGGTGGAGCAGATGCACGCCGCCACCGTGGCGCTGGCCGAGGCGGGTGTGGGCGAGCGCACCCAGGCGCGGCAGGCGGTGCAGCGCAGCCATGCAGATTATGCGGCCAGCCTGTTGGCCGATGACCCTTGCGCTGCGTCGGAGCATTTGGCCGCAGCGATCCGGGTCTTGTCCGACCCGCTGCTGCTTGAACACCTGGCGGTCTATGAGCAGTCCTGCACGGAGGCACAGACTGCCGATGTGCTCAGCCAACTGGGGGGGCGGATCATCTATTCGGCGCAACAGGACGGGACCTATCGCATCTTCCAGATGGCCGTGGGGCAGACAGAGGGGGAGAGTTCGTCTCTGCTGTTGGTGAACAACGGGACGCAGCCCAGCCTGTCGCCGAATGGGCGGATGCTGGCCTTTTTCAGCACGCGGCCTGATGCGCAGGGGCTGTATGGCTTCGATCTGACGGCGGGCCTGAGCGTTGACGACCGCAGCTTGCGTTTCTCGAACGCGGTCGAAGATGCGCGCGATGCCCCGGCGCGCTGGAGCGCGCAAGGGGACCGGCTCGCCTTTACGAGTACACGGTTTGGCGACAACCGCTATCGTGTCTATGTGACGCACGCCGACGGCGGCGAAGACCTGGAGACGTTGGGCTATGGCAAAGACCCGGCCTGGAATCCGTATCAGGACCTGCTGGTCTTCAACGGCAGCGACGAGTCGGGGAACTCGCCGGGGCTGTGGTTGATGCGCGCCGACGGCAGCGGGCGAGTCCGGCTCACCGACAACGGCAATGACCAGCGTCCGGCGTGGACACCCGACGGCAGCGCTGTGGTCTTTATGAGCAATGGGCGTGACGGCAACTGGGAGCTGTATCGGGTGGATGTGACGGACCTGTCGATCACGCGCCTGACCGACCACCCGGCGCAGGATGGGCTGCCGGCGATCAGCCCCGATGGGCAGTATGTGGCGTTTATGAGCGACCGCGATGGCTATTGGCGTATCTGGTTTGTGCCGATTGACGGGGGCGAGGCACGGCCCTTGGGGCGGATTGGCGGCGAGCTGCCGAAGTGGCTGGAACACGCGATCCAGTGGGTGAGATAGGCAGTGGATGAGTTCGGCGATGAGCGGGCGGGCCAACCGCCCGCAATCTCTACGCTGGAACATCTTGAAGGCCAGCAAATTGGCCGCTATTTGATCCGCCAGCGGCTGGGTGGGGGCGGTGTCGCCACGGTCTATCAGGCCGATGACCAGGTGATGGGGCGGAGGGTGGCGCTCAAACTGCTGCCGCCCAACCCGGACGGCGCGACGCTGAACCGCTTCCGGCGCGAAGCCTTGATGGCGGGCGCGCTGCGCCACCCGCACATTGTACGCATTTTCCAGGTGGGCACGCCGCTGCGCGGGGGCGCGGCTTATCTGGCGATGGAACTCGTCGAGGGGGAAAGCCTGGCGAGTCTGTTGGCGCGCCAGGGGATGCTCCAGCCGGCGGAGAGCTGTCATCTGTTGGAGCCGATCGCGCGGGCGCTGGCCTTTGCCCACCAACACGGCATTGTCCATCGCGATGTCAAGCCGGGCAATATCCTGCTGCGCCCGGTCAGCCCCGGCACGCCATACAGCGTACAGTTGGCGGCGCTGGATCATCCGGTGATCCCGCTGCTTTCGGATTTCGGCGTGGCGCGCTTTTTGGATGCGCCGGAACTGACCAGCACGGGCCGCACGGTCGGCACGCCGGCCTTCATGGCCCCGGAGCAGTGCATGGGCAGCCGTGAGATCGACGGCCGCGCCGATATCTACGCGCTGGGCACGGTGCTGTTTCGCTGTGTGACCGGGCATTTGCCCTTCACCGGCTCGATGACGCAGGTGCTGCATGCTCAGGTCTATGAGCCGGTGGTGATCCAAGATGACGTGCTGCGCCGGTTGGGGCCAGTGGCGGCGATCTTGCAGCGCAGTCTGGCCAAAGACCCGAATGACCGCTACGCCGATGCCGCCCAGTTGGCGGCGGACCTGGCGGCGGCAGCCCAGCGCGGCGGGGCAGGGTCGCTGCATACGGTGGAGAGCGCCGGCACAACGGCCACGCTTACGCTGGCGGCGGTGGACGCGCTCAACCCGGCGGAGGCAGCGCGGCCCGTCACGGTCTTGGTGGGGGGTGCGACGGCGGGACAGATCCCCATGGCGCACCTGCCCGCGGCGCGGGCGGGAGCGCGGCCCCATCCACGCCGCGGGCGCGGGGTCGGGATCGCGGCCGTGCTGGCGCTGGTCGTCCTGCTCGGCGCGCTGGGGAGTTGGGCGTGGCGGCGGGGCGCGGCCCCAGCGCCCGCCACACCGCCCGCGCCACAGCTTGCGGTGCTGGCTGCACCGTCCACGGCGCAGGGCGCGGGCAGCCTCACGGCGACATCTCAAATGGCGACATCCCAAACGGCGGCACCGCAAGAAGTCATACCCGCAGCCGCCACACGCGCCGAACCTGCCGCAGCCGCGGCGATATCGCCAACGGCGGCATCCGCCAGCGGCGTGGGACAGGCCGGCACTCAGCCCATCGCGACGGCGACGGTGCTGCCCACCTTTACGCCCGCGCCGCCTCCGCCGGGCACGGGGCAGCCGGTTGTCTCGGACGCGCCCACACCTACGGCACTGCCCGATCCCACACCGTCGCCCGAACCCACCGCGACCGCCGCGCCCCCGCCGCCGGTGGCGGCCGCGCCGCCGGTGAGCGAGACGCAGGGCGGTGATCCTCAGGTCGATGCGGTTGCGGGCGTGTGCGCCGATGTGGTGGATGAGTTTTTTATGGGCGCGCTGACTGGGCTGGATGAGGCGCAGCGCCAGGCGTTCCGCTGTCCCACTGCACCGGCCTATGCCACGGGCGGCAGCCTGCTGGCCTTTGCCCAAGGCTTTATGCTGGCTCTGGACGAAAGCCCCCTTGTCTATGTATACTACCAGGCGACCGGCGAGTGGGAGCAGGTGGTGCCGAGCGGCGATGCTGCTCCGGAGACAGGGGGGCCGCCGCCTTTTGCCCAAGTTTGGAATGAGAATCAACGGCGCGCCGCGCTGGGCGAGATGCTGGGCACTGCACCGACGCCCATCGACGGCGTGGTGCAGGTCTTTAGCGGCGGGATGTTGGTGGGCGACCGGACGAGCGGCGCAGTCTATGCTTTTCCACTCAACCGGCTGCGCCTCTGACCTTGCCCCCTGCGGAGGTGGCTGCGTAGGGGTTGCCAAAGCCTGCCACTAGGCTGTAATATGTAGGCTGCACTTTCCGCAATCCATTTGTTTCTCTCAACTTCCATCTCTACCTACTTCCATGTCTACCAAGGAGGACATAATGAGAATGCCGACTGGGAGCAAACCGCGCGCTGTGTCTAGGGTCTTCTGGGCCGGCGCGCTTCTCGTGTTGGCGCTGGCGCTGGGCGGCTGCGCTGGTTTACCGATCGACCTGTCGCAACTGCCGTTTGACCTGCCGTTCCTGGCGCCGACGCCGACCTTTACGCCCACGCCCATCCCGACGGCGACCCCCACGCCTGAGCCGACTGCGACGCCCAAGCCGGGCGAGACGCCGGTCCCGGCCACGCCGACGCCTGTGCCGACGCCGCAGGTGACCATCCCCAACGGCTTCACGCCGGTGAAGGATGAGGTGCGCGGTTATTCGCTGGCAGTGCCGGGCGGCTGGAGCGCGCTCGACCTGCGCAGCCCGCAGTTCCAGAATTTGGCGAACACCTTTGGCATGGGCGCGCAGTTAGGGCCGCTGAACGACTTCTTGGCCAGCCCCGAAGGCGAAGCATTGGGTGTGATCTATGTGACCGACCTGATGGGCGCGATGTTTGGCGGGCTGCCCACGGCGCTCAACGTCTCGGTGATCGACGCGCCGGGCGTGACGCCGGATTCGCTGCTGACCTGGCTGCAGGGGATGATCGAAGCCAACTCCCAAATGCTGGGGGATGTGCAGATCGAGGATATGAACACGGCAACGATCAACAATATGCCGGGCGTGCGCGGCGCGGCCACGGGCGACCTGAGTTCCGTCGGCATGGCTGCCAAGGTCTTCGCCAAGGTGGCTGCGATCATCGCCAACGACAAGATCTATGTGCTGACCTTGGTCACCCAGGACACCAACCGGGCCGCTAAGGAGCCGGTCTTCGACCAGATCATCGGGACGTTCCGGCCTGAATAAGGGCTGGCCTGAACCAAGGTGGTTGGCGCTGGCTCTGGGCCGCATGGCCGGAGCTGACATGTAGCCGACGGCGCTGCGTGGCGTGGGTCTGGACAACCGGCCTTCGTCACGCAGCGTTTTTCTTTACTATTTCGAGCCGGATGACGGACCAGGTGGGCAGGCGCGATGATCGATCTCGCACCGGGACACAAGCAAGGGCTGCCGGTCGCCTCGCCGGTGATCGTGGCGGGCGGAATGGCTGGCTATGGCGAATCGCTGCCGCGCGGGCTGGCGCCGGAGAAGCTGGGCGCGCTGGTAGTGGGGCCGATCTTGGGGCGCAGCCGGGCCGGCGCACCGCAGCCGCGGCTGGCCGAGACTGTGGGCGGCATGGTGCTGAATACGGGGCTGCAGAACCGGGGCGCGGCGAGCGTGCTGGGCAAGTTCGCCAAGCTGTGGCCGCGGCTGGGCTGCCCCGTGGTGGCGCAGGTGGCAGACGGCGAGCCGCGCGGGCTGGCGCGCCTGGCAGACCAGATGGCCGGGCTGCCGGGGTTGAGCGGATTTGAACTGCTGCCGCTGACGGACGAGATCGCGCTGGTGCAGCGCATGGTGCGCGGTCTGGCCGAGCGCAGCGATCTGCCGGTCTGGGTCAAACTGCCCTTGGCAACTGCGGCGGCTTGGGCCGCGCCGCTGGCGGACGCGGGCGCCAACGGGCTGGTGGTGGGGCAGCCGCCGCTGGGCCGGCTGGCACGGGAGATAGGGGTAGGATCCGCGCAGGTGCGCGGGGCGCTCTATGGCCCCGGCGTGTTGCCGTTGATGTTAGAGGGGCTGGCGGCGGTGGCGGAGCAGGGGCTGCCCTGCGCGCTGCTGGCGTGTGGCGGCATCCACACAGCGGCGCAGGCGCAGCAGGCGCTGGCGCTGGGCGCGCACGCCATCCAACTGGATACGGTGGTGTGGGTGGAGCCGGCGGCGGCGGGCTGGATCACCGCGGCGTTGGCGCAGACGGGCAAAGCCGGCGGCTAGAGTAGAGATGGGCTAGAGCAGCGCAAGCTGGAGCGCAGGGCGGCGACCGTTGAGCAAGATGTAGGGCGCGCATTTGTCCACATCGCGCACGCCCAGGGCGCGCAGATGGCGCAGCTCGGCCAAGCGGCCCTGGCGGCGCGCCCGGAGGATGGCATCGGCGGCGACCGGGCCAATGCCGGGGATGCGCAGCAGTTCGCCGCGCGCGGCGCGGTTGATCTCGACCGGGGCTTGGCGCAGGTGTGCATCTGCCCAGATGCGTTTGGGGTCTTGGTGCAGCGGCAGATTGGCGTCGGTCTGGAACGGCAGGTCTTCGACTGTCCAGCCATAGTCGCGCAGCAGAAAACTGGCCTGGTAGAGCCGGAATTCGCGTAGGGGGTCGGTGGGAGGCAGGCCATCGAACGGCGTGCCGTCGACCGGGCTGAAGCCGGAATAGTAGGCGCGGCGCAGCCCGAACTGCTGGTAGAGCTGTTCGCTGACCTGGAGCAGCTCCAGATCGGTGTCGCCCACGGCTCCGACGACGAACTGGGTCACGATGCTGGGGCGGAACGCCTCGGTGCGCTTGAGCTGGCCGATCCACTGTAGCCGGGTGATCAACTCGCCCCAGTAGTCTTTCTTGGGGGCCAAGGCGGCGAGACGCGCGGCGGTAGGGCCTTCGAGGTTGACCGAGACTCGGTCGGCGAGCAGCATGGTGCGCCGCACCTGTTCATAGCCTGCGCCGGGCATGATCTTTAAGTGCATGTATCCACGGTAGCCATATTTACGTCTTATGATCTCGGCAGCGTCTATAATCTTATCTTGCGTGGTCACGCTGCCTTGGATGATGCCGGAGGAGAGAAAGATGCCGTCGACCAAGCGGGCGCGGGCCAGGTTGACAAAGGTCGCGGCCATCTCGTCGGGGCTAAAGGTGATGCGCTGAGTTTGGTTGCGCCCGGCGCGGAAGGGGCAGTAGAAGCAGTTGCGCTCGCAGGCGGTGGTCATCATCGCTTTAAGGATCGGCTTTTTGCCCGTGGGGGTGGTCACCTCGGAGATGCACGGCAGGGGTTTAGCCGTGCGCCCCGGCCCGGCGGCGGATTCCTCCTGCGGCTGCGCGCCGGCAGGCTCGAAGCGTGTGGCATCGCCAAGCAGGGAGAGCTTTTGGACGGTATCGGGCGCGCTGCGGAAGTTCATATTACCAGTATACGAACATTTGTTCTGTCTGTCAAGAGGGTATGCAGGCAGGCATTTTTACATAAAATTATATGCTAGATTGGACAGTGCAGGGCGATGCGGGCGGTAGTGCAGCGGGTGCGCGAGGCAAGTGTGCGCGTCGAGGGTGAGGTGGTCGGCCAGATCGGGCTGGGGTTCCTGGTGCTGGTAGGCATTGCGCCGGACGACGGCGAGCAGGAGGCCGCGTATCTGGCGCGCAAGATCGCAGGGCTGCGTGTCTTTGAAGATGAGGCGGGCAAGATGAACCTGGGCCTGAGCGAGGTCGGCGGCGCGGTGCTGGCGGTGAGCCAGTTCACGCTCTACGGCGACTGTCGCAAAGGGCGACGTCCCAGCTTTACGGATGCTGCGCCGCCGGATCAGGCCGATAGGCTCTACCAACGCTTTTGCGCCCTGCTGGAGGAAGAAGGCGTGCCCGTCTCCCGGGGTGTCTTTCAAGCCCATATGGCTGTGGCGCTGGTCAACGACGGGCCGGTGACGTTGTGGCTCGACACAGCCTTCATGATGAAAGGATAGGAGAAGAGGAGCAGACCATGAAGAACCCGAGTTATCTGATGGCAGAGGATCCCGAAACCGATCTGGAGATCGCCGAGGCGATGGTCGCCGAGTTAGAGGACTACATCATCGAAAATGAGCTGTACCGCACGCTGATCGTGCATACGGCGGCGGGTGATGAGAACATGCGCATGACGGGCGGTGCGCTCTTGTCTCGGCTCCACCGGCTCCAGGGGGAACGCAGCGAACTGCCGCCGGCGCTGCAGCAGCGTTTGGACGCCGCGCAGAGTAAGGCCAATAGGGTGATCCACAGCTTGCGCGGCCGCTTCCACGAACGGCTGCAGCGCGAGATGCGGGCGCGGCTGGACAGTCTGCGCTGGTTCCTGGATGAGTGTTATGAGGACCGGCAGCGCTGTCGTACTGAATTTCCGTTTGAGATGCGCAACCGCCAGCGCATCGAGGAGATTCTGAAGGAGGTGGGATCCAATCTGCCGGCAGATCTGCGCGAAGGGCTGCAGACGGTGGACCGGCGCATTCGTGAAGCGGCCCAACCGGGCGACTTTACCTGGGACCCACGCGTGCGCAAGATCTATCCGCAGGAACGCTATTGGTATCTGTACATGCGTCCCTAGGCGCAGCGATTTGCGGAAGCAAACAGGCCGGACTCGTCGCAGGGGTCCGGCCTGTTTTGTTGGCGGGGCGATATGGGGCTATGCTGGCCCGGCTCCCGGAGCGGCTGCGCCCGCCGTGCGGCTGCCAGGGTTAAGCAGCCGGATCACCTCATCGTGCAACGTGCCATTGGTGGCGACGCTGCCGCTGCCGCCGAGAGGGTCGCGGCCCTGCCAGTCGGTGATGCGCCCGCCTGCGCCTTCGACGACGGGGATGAGCGCCATCAGGTCCCACACATTGAGGATGGGGTCGGTCATGATGTCGGCCCCGCCGGTCGCGACCAGGAAGTAGCCGTGGCAGTCGCC
>QEUY01001033.1 GCA_003577365.1 Chloroflexota bacterium
TCAGGATAGCGCAGCGGCGCGTGGGCGGCTAGGGTCATCAGTCCTGCGCGCGCGGGCAAGCGCCGGGACAAGCGTCCCTAGATCGCGCCGGGGAAATCCCTATATCGGCGTCTTTGCGCAGGGTTCTAAGCGGACAGGGGGAGCGATCTAGGCCGCCAGGCAGGGCCGCGCGGCCACAGCAGCGCCCCGGCCAGCAGCAGGCTCGCCGCCGAAAGCGCCGCGCCCAGCCATTCGGCCCAGCCGGCGCGATAGGCGACCTCCAGCGTATAGGGCGCGCCGCCGGGCAGCGCGATCTGCTGCAAACCATCGGGCGTGGGGTAAATGGGTAGCGCCCGGCCCGCGGCCTGGGCACGCCAGAGGGGATAGTGGGCCATCTTCAACGTGAGGGTTGCGCCAGGCGTCTGTTCATCCACCGCGATCACCCAGCGCCGCGGTCTGCGCTCGACCAGCCGCGCCGCGGCCCCGGCGGCGTCGATCCACCCGCCGGAGACCCCCGCCGCGGCGGTCAAGTGATAGAGCGTAAAGCTGCCGTTGCTCCACACGCGGCGGAAGCGTGGCGAACGATCCAACACGGCCTGGGCGCGCGGGTTGGCCGGGCCTGCGACCAGGGTCGTGACATTCAGCGCCCGCAGGCGCGCGGCCAGGCCGGCGTCGTCCATCGCCTCCCAAGGGATGCCAAAAAGGCTGCGGTCGTCCTCGGCTTCCACCTGGGCGGGCAGCCGCCGCGCCCAGGCGTCGCCCGTCCAGAGCAGGCGCGCCACGGGCGACCAGTGCGAGAAAGTGCCGCCGACGATCTCGCGGCCCGTCAGATAGGGGGTCAAACTGTAGAGAGTCGTGGGCAGGACCTCATCCTCGGACCAGGCGATCTTCAGATAGTTCGACAGGAAGAGCACGCGGCCGTCGCCGGGGTCATCGGCCAGCGCCTGCCAAAAACCGGCCAGGATCGGCGCATCGGCCAGGCCCGCGGCGCGGAAATGGTCGGGCACGGCGCGGTGGCTCTGCAGGTCGTGCCACAGCCGTGGCCCAATCGGCAGCAGGGCCACCGCCAGCAGCGCCAGGGCCGCCAGCGTCGCCGGAGGGATGCGCCAGAGAAAGAACGACGCCGCAGCCCCCACGGCGCAGCCCACCAACAAAATCAACGCCAGGTAGTATTCGGCGATAAAGCGGATCGGGTCGAACATCGACCAGCCCAGACGGCCCAGCAGCAGCCGGTCGTTGACAAGGATGCCGCCCAAGATCAGCGGGATCAGCAGCGCCAGCGCGCCCACCGTGCCGCGCACCCGCGCCCGCGGGTGATAGAGCAGCAGCAGCGCGGGCAGCGCCGCCAACCAGAGATGGGGCACGGGCGCGGCGTCGAACCAACTCACCACCTGGTCGGGCCGCGCCCGCACCAGGCCGGCCGCATAGGGTGTATAGCGCAGGAGCAGCGGCAGCAGCCACCAGGCCGTCAACCCGGCGGTCAGCAGCAGCCAGCCGCCGACCCATCGCCCCAGCGCCGCAGGCGGCACGACCCGCTGCACGGCGCGCATCCGGCTGCGGATTCCCGCGTAGAGGCCCACGGCGAGCGCC
>QEUY01001034.1 GCA_003577365.1 Chloroflexota bacterium
TCATCAACACGCGGCGCGAGAAATTCGCCGACCGCTTCTACGCCGACATCATCGGCGACCCCTCGCCCCGCGCGGATGCCGAGGTCATCGCGGTAGCGGTCATAGGTGGTTGAGTCGGCCGGGGCCGGCTCAGTCGCCTTGAGGATCGGGTCCCAAAAGCTGTCGAGTCTGTCCAAAGACCCTGGCAACAAAAGCCCGCCGCTGGTCAGGGTCCGGGAGGAATTCCGGGAGCGCATGTAAAAAAGCCACCTGGATCAACTGCAACTCGGCCTGGGTGAGCGCCGTGGTTGCTAAAATGCGCGCGATGCGCTCGACGAGCTTGGCAATCGCATCTACCATGCCGTAGACCGCTTGGATCTGCGCGCCCAGTGCCTCTGCGCCTGTAGGTGCGCCATCGTCCTCATCCGGCGTGGAATCGAGAAGAGCATCCAAGTCCAGCCGGTCGAGATAGGTCTGGAGCAGGGCGCGCAGCAGGGCCAGTTCGGCGCGCAGGTCGCCGGGGGCCGGGTCGGCCAGGTACTGGCTGACCTTGGCCGCCAGCGCCTTTTGTTTCGCCAGGCTGTAGCGGCCTGTGGTGGGCGGTGCGCCGCCGGGCCGCCCCTGGTGGGGGCTGCCTGCGCCATGCACCTGGCAGACGCTGTAGCCGGTCACGGCATGGCGGCGACACTGCTCCCCCGTGCGCTTCGATTGGGCCGTACACTGCGCCATCGGTTTGCCTTCTATAACCTCACGGTAGGCCGCTTTTGCCCACTACCATGAGGTTATGAATCAGCCTGTTGAGCGGATGCCAACAGCGCCCGGCAGCGGGCCAGATGCACCTCCGCCCGCCCCAGATCACGCTCGATTGCCACGAGCAGCGCCGGGTCATTATCATGGCTCATGCCATGTGGGCATTCGATGGCCGTCTCCTCCAACAGCCCCTGCCGAGTTGCGGCGCGGACGAGGGCGACGCGGTTGGGGACGCCCAGTTTGCCCAGCAGGTTGTGGACGTGGCAGCGCACCGTCTTTTCGCTGATAAAGAGGCGCGCCCCAATCGCACGGCTGTTGAGGCCCTCGGCCACCAACTGGAGCACCTCCAACTCACGCGGGGTCAGGTCACAGGTCATGCCACCCCCAGCACCCCAAAGACCGTCTCCGGGTCAACACGCCCCTTGGTGTGGCCCCAGGCGGCTGGAGCGTAGGCGTCGCGCTTGCCCAACCGGATCTCAAAGTGCAGATGGGGGCCGGTGCTGTTGCCCGTGCTGCCCATCTTGCCGATCTCCTGTCCGGCTTTGACCGTCTGGCCCGCCGTAACCTCTGTGGAGTCGAGGTGGGCGCAAAAGGAGTGGAAGCCGTGGGCGGGATGCCAAATCCGCACATAATTGCCATAGGCATCGTCGCTATCTACCCACATCACCTCGCCGGAGGCTGGGGCCACGACGGGCGTGCCGAGCGGTGCGCCAATGTCCAATCCGTTATGGCCCTGGCTGCCAAAGGCGCTCAGGTAGTAGTCCACGCGTTCGCCAAAGCGCTGGGTGATCAGCCCTTTGGCCGGCCAGACAAGTTTGCTCAAGTTCATGGGTTCCCC
>QEUY01001035.1 GCA_003577365.1 Chloroflexota bacterium
GCGCCGATGCCCGACCCGACATTTCTCGTGCTGTTTATCAACTCGATCTGCAACATGAAATGCGAACACTGTTTTTATTGGACCAGCCTCAACCAGCGCGACGACCTGAGCGCCGAAGAGATCTTCGCGCTCTCGCGCTCGCTAGGCCGGCTCGAAAACCTCAACCTGTCGGGCGGCGAGCCGTTCTTGCGCAAGGAGTTCGCCGAGATCTGCCGCCACTTTGTGCAGCACAACCAGGTGCGGCAGATCTATGTGCCTTCCAACGGCTACTTCACCGGCAAGATGATCGCCGCCGTCAACGGCGTGTTGGAAGAAAAGGCGCTCGACCTCTTTGTCGTCGAACTCTCGTTGGACGGGATGCCGGAGTTTCACGATACCTTCCGCGTGGCCAAGCACGCTTTCCGCCGCGCCATGGAGAGCTATGATGCGCTGGCCGAGATTCAACAGCGCGACCCGCGGCTGCGCATCCACGCCATCTCGACGGCGACCGATGTCAACATCGACCAGATCCGCCAGTTGACTACCTATCTGTATGAACGCTGCCCGCAGATGGACCATCACAACCTGGCGATCATCCGCGGGGATCGCAAAAACCCCAACCTGGCCGCGCCGCTGCTGGGGGAATATGAAAAGCTGTATGAGTATATCCGCAGCCTCTGGCAGCCGCGCGAGCAGGGGCGCTACGGCGCGATCGTCGAGCCGCTCTTGCAGTGGGCCAAGGTGGAGACGCTCAAACAGCAGCGGCAGGTGGTCCCCTGCGCCGCCGGGCGGTTGAGCGCCGTGGTCTATGCCAACGGCGATGTCAGCGTCTGCGAGATGCATGAGCCGATCGGCAACCTGCGCCACCAGTCGTTCCCCGAAATCTGGCAGTCGGACCGAGCCAAGGATCTGCGCCGGCGCATTGCGGCCAAGGAGTGCTACTGCACGACCGAGGTCTTTTTATGGCCGAGCGTCGTCTATCAACCGGCGAGCTTGGTCAAGGCGATGGCCGGGAGCCGGCCTTGGCGCAGCGCCGAGCCGCTGGGGGAGAACAAGGTCGCCATCACCCTTGACGACCAAAAGATGCCGGTCGTCGGGGATTAAGCGGGGGCTTGGCCGCAGCGATGGGTATCAACTGGGGCGACCCAACAGGCACGCGGCCCGCGCCGCTGCAAGCCGCCGTGGCGGGCGCGGGGCTGATGGGCGCATGGCACGCCCACGCCATCCGCCGTGCCGGGGGGCGCGTGGCCGCGGTGATCGACGCTGACCTACAGGCAGCGCAGCGCCTGGCCCGCAAGTACGCCGGGGCCTTGGCCGTCGCCGGCCTGGCCGAGGCGCTCGACCGCACGCCGCTGCAGGTGCTGCATCTCTGCACGCCGACCGCTACCCATGCGCCGCTGAGCCAGGCTGCGCTGGAGGTGGGGCTGCATGTGATGGTCGAAAAGCCCGCGGCAGAGAGCGCGGCCCAGACCGCGCAGTTGGCCGCCGGCGCACAGGCGCATGGCCGGCTGATCTGCCCGGTGCATCAGTTTTGCTTTCAGCGCGGCGTCGCGCAGGCGCGGCGGCGGCTGCCGCGGCTGGGGGGCTGGTCCACTGGCGCTTTGTGATCCAATCGGCAGGGGATGTGGGTCGCGGCGCGGTCGAAGCCGACCGCATCGCCGGCGAGATCTTGCCCCACCCGCTGGCGCTGCTGGCGGCGTTGTATCCTTCCGGGCTGGCGGGCATCGCCTGGGGCGGCGCGCATCCACAGCCGGGCGAGCTGCGCGTTTTGGGCGAGGGCAGCGATGGCAGCGTCTCCGTCGAGATC
>QEUY01001036.1 GCA_003577365.1 Chloroflexota bacterium
GGCCTTCGGTGTCCTCAAGACCCGCAAGCCCTTCGACCCCCTGCATCTCCGCAACATACCAGTTGGGGGTTGACTTTCAACACACAATCTCTGTGTTCCCGCTTTGCTTCTGGCTTGTCGAGGTCAAGATTGCTCAAGCTCAATACAGGATTGAGAGGATGGCATGAAACTAAAATGTCTCTGTTGCGAGGCGCTCACCCGGCTGGCCTATCTGGGGGCGGCGCTCTCGCCCCACACCGTTGATGTCGAACTGTTCCAAATCGGGCTGCACAACCAGCCGCTCAACCTGCGCGCCCGATTGCAAGCCCAGATCGACGCCACGAGCGGCCAGGGCTACGACGCCATCACGCTGGCCTATGGGCTGTGCGGGCAGGCCACCGCCGGCCTGGTCGCCCGCGAGATCCCGCTGGTCATCCCCCGCGCCCACGACTGTATCACGCTCTTTCTCGGCAGCCGCAGCCGCTATCAGCAGCAGTTCGAGCAGAACCCCGGCACCTACTGGTATGCGCACGACTACATCCAACGCCGCGACAACACGAGCACATCCCTATCGCTTGGCGCCGGTGTGGACAATGACCGTCTCCAGGAGCGCTACCAGGAGTTTGTCGAAAAGTTTGGCGAAGACAACGCCCAATACCTGATGGAAGTCATGGGCGCCTGGCAGAGCCATTACAACCGGGCCGCCTACATCGACATGGGCGTGGGTGATGGCGCGGCGGTGGAAGCGCATGCGCGCGACGAGGCGCAGCGCCGCGGCTGGGCGTTCGAGCGTGTGGCCGGCGACTACACCCTCATCCGCCGTCTGCTCGCCGGGGAGTGGGACGACGATTTCCTCGTGGTGGAGCCGGGCCAGCAGATCACCATGGCCTATGACGATGGCGTGGTCGCCTGCCGGAAGCATGAAGGGTGATACGGAGGTGTCCCATGAATTCGCGCGAACGCGTGCTGGCTGCCCTGCGCCGGGAGCAGCCCGACCGGGCGCCCTTTGTCGAGGGTGGCATCGACCCGCCGATCCAGCGGGCGCTGATGGGTAGAGAGGACTTTCTGCCCGAAGAGCTAAACGAGGTCATCGGGCTGGACAATCTGCTGGCCGAGTTCTTGCCGCCCATCTTTGGCGTGCATGAGGTGCATGACGGCATCAACTTCCTGGCCCGCCCGCTGATCCTGACCCGCGCCGACCTCGGCCAGATGGTCTTCCCCGACCCCGAAGACCCGGCGCTCTATGCGGCGGCGGAAGCCCTGGCCAACCGCAACCAGGGTCGCTACGCCATTTGCGCCAAGATGCGTATGGGCGCCTCGCCGATGCTCATGAGCATGGGGCTGGAGGCCTTTTCCTACGCCCTGGCCGACGACCCGGGCCTGGTGGACACGGTGCTGGGGCGCTATGCAGATTGGACAATCGCCGTCGTCCGCCATCTGAAGGATGTGGGCGTGGACCTGGTCTGGACCTTCGACGACATGGCCTACAAGAGCGGCCCCATGTTCTCGCCGCGCGTCTTTCGTACGCTCTTCCTGCCCCACCTGCGGCGCGTCGCCGATGCCGTAAAGGGAGAAGGCTTC
>QEUY01000039.1 GCA_003577365.1 Chloroflexota bacterium
GTGCAGATTATGGAAGCCATGCGGCGGATCATGCCACACGCTGCCGCCGGCTTCAGTCATCTGCCGTCCCATCCCTGGCGTGGAAAGGCACAGCGGGCTATAATGCAAGACGCCATGCGTACAACATCCAATCCGGCATCAACCGGCCCAAAACTCGCCCCGCCGCCGCCCACCCGCTTCGCAGGCGCACGCCACTGGCTCGACCGGCTGCGTATCCTGGTCACCGGCGTCAGCGTGCAGACCAAGATCATGGGGATGGTGCTGGGGCTGACCATCTCGCTGGGCTTGGCCGTGACGCTGCAGGTGCGCGGGGTGATGCACGAAACGCTGCTGGCCGAGTTGGACAACCGCGGCTTCTCCGTCGCCAGCGACCTGTCGGGCCGCGCCGCTGCGCTGATCCTCGACAACAACCTTTATGGGCTGAACAACCTGCTGGCCGACACGCTGCGCAATCACCCCGACACGCGCTATGCCTTTGTGCTGGATGCCGACGGGCATGTGCTGGCCCAGACCTTCACCGAGCGCACCCCGGTCGAGGTGGTGGCGGTCAACCCGGCGCCGCCGGGCAACCAGGTGCGCCATGTGCATTACGAAGCCGACGAGGGGCAGATGCACGACTTTGCTATGCCGATCCTCGACGGCAAGCTGGGCGTGGTGCGCTTGGGGCTGGCCGAGACACGGCTGCTGCGCATCATCGACGACACCACCGAGCGTATGTTGCTGACCACCGTCTTTGTGGCGCTGGTCGGCATCCTCGCCGCGCTGCTGCTCACCTGGCTGATCACCCGGCC
The DNA here is from genome assembly GCA_003577365.1 of Chloroflexota bacterium. Taxonomy (GTDB): domain Bacteria; phylum Chloroflexota; class Anaerolineae; order Caldilineales; family Caldilineaceae; genus QEUY01. The sequence goes on from QEUY01000039.1 coordinate 792, forward strand.
CATCCTCGATCTGGTGACCACCACTGAACAACTGCGCCAAGGCGACCTGAGCGTGCGCGCCCCACACTGGACCGAAGACGAGATCGGTGCGCTCTCCGATGCCTTTAATCAGATGGTAGAGGCGCTGGAAGACAGCCACCATCTGGTGGAACAAAAGGAGATCGCGCGCAGCCACCTGCTCTCGCGGCTGATCAGCGCCCAAGAGGAGGAGCGCAAACGCATCGCCCGTGAGCTTCACGACAGCGTCGGCCAGGCGTTGACCTCGATCCTGGTCAACATCAAGCTCTTGGACCAAAGCGCCGACCCGCAGACGCTGCACGCGCGCATGGTCGAACTGCGCAGCATCGTCGACGAAACGCTCGCCACCGTCCGCCTGCTCAGCCGCGAGCTGCGCCCCAGCACGCTCGACGACCTGGGATTGGCGGCGGCGCTGGAGCGCTATGTCAACGAGTTCGCCGTGCGCTATCCGCACCTCAATGTCGACCTGCACTGCACGCTGCCCACCCGGCTGCCCTCCAATGTGGAGACCTCGCTCTACCGCATCATCCAAGAGGCGATGACGAACACGGCGCGCCACAGCCGGGCGAGCGCGCTCAGCGTGGTCGTCAGCCAGCGCGATGGCGCGGTCCAAGCCATCGTCGAAGACAACGGCGCCGGCTTTGACGTCGACGCCAAACGCCGCGCCGGCAGCAGCGTGGGGCTGCACAGCATGATCGAACGCAGCGAGCTATTGGGCGGCGCCATTGATATCGAAAGCAACCCAGACGGCACTACCGTCTATGTGGAGATCCCCGTATGAGCCAACCGATTCGCATTGTCGTGGCCGACGACCATGCTGTGCTGCGCGCCGGGCTGATGGCGCTGCTCAACGACGAGCCGGATATGCTGGTTGTAGGCGAAGCCAACGACGGGGACGAATGTCTGCGCGTGGCAAAAACGGTGCAGCCCGATGTGATCCTGCTCGACATCAACATGCCGGGCGTCAACGGCCTCGAAGCACTGCCCGCGCTGCGCCGCGCCCTGCCCCAAAGCCGGGTGCTGGTGCTGACTATGCACGACGACGAGACCTATCTGCGCCAAGTATTGGCCGCGGGCGGCTCCGGCTATGTGCTCAAACAGGCCGCCGACAAGGAGCTGCTCTCGGCCATCCGCACGGTCTACAGCGGGGGCACATTTCTTCACCCGGCGCATGCCCAGGCGCTGCTCACCCAGCCCGTGCCAGAGCCGGCGCAAAGCAGCCAGGACCCGCGGCTGGCGCAGTTGAGCGAGCGCGAGGTCGAGGTCCTGCGGCTGATCGCCTTGGGCTATTCGAACAAGGAGATCGCCGAGATGCTCTATCTGAGCGTGAAGACCGTGGAGACCTATAAAGCGCGCGTGATGGAAAAGCTGGAGTTGACCACGCGCGCCGCGCTGGTGCGCTTTGCGCTGCAACACGGGTTGATGGACGACCCGCAGGGGAACCGTCGCACCTAAAAACCGTCAGACAAAAAAGGTGACCGGTACTTTGCGAGTACCGGTCACCTGTAGATTGTTTGCGGATATTACGCTTGGCTGGGGGTCGGGCTGAGCGAGCCTTTGACGCTCTCTTCCTTCAGCGGCCGGTTCTGCCAGGGTGTACCGAGCAGGGGCAGCAGGTAGCGGTCGACACCGACATAGCCTGCGACCTTCCACGCCAGGACCAAGCTGATCGCCAGGACAAAGAGCACTGGGTTGGTGCTGGCGGTGCCGGCCATCATGAAATTCCAGTTCATGAACGCCCCCATGAGGGCGGCGATGCCGGTGAAAATTCCCAAAATCAGGGCAATGCCGATCAACATCTCACCATAGGCGATCATCGGCGCCATCCAGCGGTAGGCTTCCACGTCCAGCATCCCCTGCAGGAAGCTCCGGTACCAGTCGAAAGAAATCGGCGGCTTGCCGGTTTCGGGGATCGCCACGGCGCTTGTCCAAAAGCCCTTGACGGCGTCGCCGGTCTGGGTCCAAGCCGGGTTGCCCAGCTTGTGCGAAGCGGCATCGATCCATTTATAGCCGAGCCACAGCCGCACAACCAACCAGATCCAGGCGGCCCGAGTGTCGGAAAACAGGAAGCGGGCCAAGGGCGGGTCTTGCACAACCTCACGCTTGCGGGTGATCAACGCAGCCATTTCAATATCTCCAATCCATATTGTAGCCGGCAGAATGCATGTTTTGTTACCTTTGCTCCGACGCTGGCTCCGGTTCCTCATCTTGTGTGTCCCGGTTCGTCGTTACGCCCATACTATAGGATGGAACGGCTGCAGGCGGTAGCGGGAGATTCCCGCATCTTGGCGCGCAGGCTGTCGGGAGAGTCACGCAAGGCGCTGTCGGGGAATTCCCTGACAGTCCCGTCAGGCCCAGCGCTTGCATTGCACTGCCGAAGGTTGTAGACTTGCAGCAGGCGCACACCGGCGGTTCCGCCTCTGGTGCGCTTGCCCCCCTTTAGACACCAGAAGGAGCAGCACAGTGGATGTCCTCGGCATCGACATTGGCGGCAGCGGCATCAAGGGCGCGCCGGTGAATCTCTTGACCGGCGAACTCAGCGCCGACCGTCACCGCATTCCGACCCCGGACCCCTCCACCCCCGAAAATGTGGCCGAAGTGGTGGCCGCAGTGGCGCGCCATTTCCAGTGGCAAGGGCCGATTGGCTGCACCTTCCCCGCGATTGTGCGCCATGGGGTAGTCTACACCGCGGCCAATGTCCACAAATCTTGGATCGGCGCCGACGCCGTGGCGCTCTTTGAACGCGCGACCAATTGCCCGGTGCGTGTGCTCAACGACGCCGACGCCGCCGGGCTGGCCGAGATGGTCTTGGGCGCGGGCAAACACCGCAAAGGCGTGGTCATCATGCTCACCTTCGGCACGGGCATCGGCTCGGCGATCTTTGTCGAAGGCCATCTGCTGCCCAACACCGAGTTCGGCCATCTGCCCATCCGCGGCAAGGATGCCGAACACCGGGCGTCGGCCAAAGTGCGAGACGACGAAAAGCTCAGTTGGGCGCAGTGGGCGGAGCGTGTCAACGAGTTTTTGGCCCAGATGGAGTTTTTCTTCTCGCCCGATCTGTTCATCATCGGCGGCGGCGTGAGCAAGAAACAACACAAGTTCATGCATCTGCTCAAGGCGGAAGCCGAGATCGTCCCTGCCCAACTGCTCAACGAGGCGGGCATCATCGGCGCGGCGCTGGCGGCGCGCGACCAGGTCGCGCCCCTGCGTGCGGAAGCGACAGCCGCCCAACCGGCAGCCGTCGAGCCGGCCCAAGGGTCGTGAACCGGCGCGGCCGCGCCTGACCTCGGCTTGCCTGTCCATTCCTATCTTCTATGCCCAAAAGCGCAGGGCCGCGACAGATGTCGCGGCCCTGTCTCTTAGGTCTGCCGGTCTGTCGTTAATGGGCGTGAGGCACTGTGGTCGCGCCGGCAGAGGGTTGGGCGACCTGGCGCTTGCGACGGAGGAAGTCCAGCGCCAGCGCGACGATCAGGGCGACCATGGCAAGGCCGGCCAGGACCCAGGCGAAAGGCGAAACCGCCGGGGCCGCTTGCGGCGTCTCATACGGCCCGCGCAGGATGTCGGCCAAGGGCTGATCCCCGCGCCGGAAAACAAGAGCCGTCATCGGCCCACGCGCGGCCCCGCCCGTGAGCGTGACCAGAGGAACCAATACCCCATAGGGGTTGCGCAGCCCGCCGCCTGTGAGCGCGACCAAAGGGACAGAGACGCCGTAGGGGGTGCGCGACACGTCGCCGGTGAGCGCAACCAAGGGGGCAGAGACCCCGTAAGGGTTGCCGGGCGCAGCCGCCTCATACGGCCCGCGCAGAATATCGGCAGTCACCGTGGCGGCAGGCGTCTGGGCCAGGGCATACTCGGCGGAGAGGCACATCAACAGCAGCGGGACGAGAAACAGAGCGAGGATGGGAACCAACAGGACGCGTTTCATTGCTTCCTCCTTTCGGCCATGAGAGGCCCACGCGTCGCAAGCTTTCGCTCCCACTTTCAGTATACACCTACTTCGAAAGCTAGGTTGCTGTCACTTTGATCAGCTTTTCACAAAAGCCCTGCATTCTGAACAGCAGGGCTTGACGGATCGCCCCAGGCTGGGTTAAAGTAGGGGTGTGTTTCATATTATGGAATCATATTTCAAAGAATGAACGAGACCGCAAGCTATCCCGGCACCCAAGCCGTCACCCGTGCCATCGCCCTGCTCAAGAGCTTCAACGCCGGCCAGCCCGAGCGCAGCCTGGCAGAACTGGCCCAGGCCACCAAGCTCAACAAGACCACGGCCTATCGTCTGCTGGCCGCGCTGGAGCATGAGCGGCTGATCACGCGCACCCAGAGCGGGGGCTATCGCCTGGGGCCGGAGTTGATCGCGCTGGGCGGCATGGCGCTGCGCTCGCATGACCTGCGCGCCGCAGCCCGGCCCATGCTCGAAAGTCTGGCCGAGGCGACGGGCGAGACCACGACCCTGGAGGTCCTGGGCAATCGCCATGTGCTGGTGCTGGACGAGGTCTCCAGCCGCTACCTGGTGGGCATTTCACAGGATGTGGGCAGCCGTCTGCCGCTGCATGCCACCTCCACCGGCAAGCTCCTGCTCGCCTACGCCGCGCCGGAGGAGATCGAGGCCGTGCTGCGCGGCCCGCTGCCGCGGCTCGCGCCTTGCACGATCACCGACCCCGACCGGCTGCGCGCCGAGTTGGAACAGATCCGCGCCCAGGGCTATGCCGTCGCCCAAGAGGAGCTAGAGGTGGGCTTTGTGGCAATCGCCGCCCCCATCCGCGGCCATGACCAAGGCGTGGTGGCGGCGATCAGCGTGGGAGGCCCCTCGCTGCGGCTGCAAGGGGAGCGCATCGCCGGCGTGGGCGCCCAGGTGCAGGCCGCGGGCCGCGCCATCTCGCGCCAGATCGGCTATCGCCCGGACTAGCCTTACCTGGCCTGCGTTGTCCCGTGTTGCGACAGACCGCGGGTCGGTGTGCCCAGCCGCGCACAGGCCGCCTGTCTGTAGAGAATTCAAAAGGAGAGATCAGATGTTGACGCCGCCCATCACCCCGCCGACCGCTACCCAGCCGCCGGTCACCCCGACCGCGGCGGACCATCCGGCCCCGGAAACACCGCAGATCCGGCGGCTAAACACGCCTGGCCCCAAGGCCCACAGTTTTTTGGAACGCGACCGGCGGGTGATGTCGTCCGCCTATAACCGCGAGCATCCCTTTGTCATGTCGCATGGCCGGGGCAGCGAAGTCTTTGACGTGGACGGCAACCGCTATTTGGACTTTGTCTCCGGCATCGCGGTCAACGCCACCGGCCACAGCCATCCCAAGGTGGTCCAGGCGCTGCGCGATCAACTGGACAAATTCATCCATATCTCATCCGACTTTTACCACGAAAGCTGGATTCAACTGGCCGAAAAGCTAGACGAGATCGCGCCCTTCGCCGAACCGGCACGCGTCTTTATGACCAATTCCGGCACAGAAGCCGTGGAGGCCGCCATCAAGCTGGCGCGCCATCACACCGGACGCAGCCGCTTTATCGGCTTTATGGGCGCGTTCCATGGGCGCACCTTGGGGTCGTTGAGCTTCACCGCCAGCAAGACGGTGCAGCGTGAACGCTACAGCGCCCTGGCCGACGTGACCCACATCCCCTACCCCAACCCCTATCGCCCCCTGCTCTTGAGCCAGCCGGGCGACGCCGACTATGGCGAGACGGTAGTCAACTATTTAGAGCAGGTGGTCTTCAAGACGGTCGCGCCGCCCAACGAGGTGGCGGGCATCCTGGTCGAGCCGATCCAGGGCGAGGGCGGCTATGTCGTGCCGCCGGATGGCTTCTTCCCGCGGCTGCGCGCGCTGTGCGACCGCTATGGCATCCTGCTGATCGCCGACGAGGTGCAGACCGGCATGGGGCGCACGGGCAAATGGTGGGCCGTCGAGCATTGGGGGGTGGAGCCGGACATCGTCTGCAGCGCCAAGGGCATCGCCAGCGGCATGCCGCTAGGCGCGATCCTGGCGCGCGAGCGGGTGATGACCTGGCCGCCCGGCGCACACGGCAACACCTATGGCGGCAACCCCATGGCCTGTGCCGCGGCACTGGCGACGATTGACGTATTGGAGCACGGCGGCATCGAGAACGCCGCCGTCCAAGGTAGATATATGCTGGAGGCGCTGGAGGGGATGGCGGCGCGCCACCCGTCCATCGGCCAGGTGCGCGGCAAGGGGCTGATGATCGGCGTGGAGTTGGTCGCCGACCGGACGAGCAAACAGCCCGCCGTGGCGCTGCGCAACCGTGTCAAGCAGTTGGCCTTTGAGCATGGCCTGCTGCTGATCGGCTGCGGCGTCAGCACCCTGCGCTTCATTCCGCCGTTGATCATCCGCCGCGGCGAGGTGGATGAAGGGCTGGCGATCTTCGAGCACGCGCTCACGTTGGCCGAGCAGGAATAGCGCGCCCCCGCTCGTTACTCGATGACGATTCCCTCCAGGTCTGCTTCCGGCTGCGGATAGCTCATCTGGAGGGAATCCAGCGTGTCGATCAAGACCTGCGAGACGACCAGGTTGCGATACCAACGGCGGTTGGCCGGGACAATGTACCATGGCGCGGCGCCGGTGCTGGTCCGGGTCAGCACATCTTCATACGCTGCCTGATACGCGTCCCAACGTTTGCGGTCTTCCAGGTCTTCCTTGCGAAACTTCCAGCGTTTGTCGGGGTCGTCCAGCCGCTCTTGCAGTTGCTTCCTCTGCTCGTCCTGGCTGATGTGCAGAAAGAATTTGCGGATGGTCGTGCCTTCGTCGGCCAGCATCTGTTCAAAGGCGTTGATGTGCGCGTAGCGCCGCTCCCAGACCTGCGGCGGGACCAGCTCATGCACGCGCACAACCAGAACATCCTCATAATGGCTGCGGTTGAAAATGGCGATCTCACCGCTGCCCGGCGTGCATTGGTGAATGCGCCAGAGAAAATCATGCGCCAGTTCCTCCGGTGTGGGCACGCCAAAGCTGTGTACCTTGACACCCTGGGGGTTCACCCCTTCAAAGACATGGCGGATCGTGCTGTCCTTGCCGCCGGTGTCCATCGCCTGGAGCACGACCAGCAGCTTGTGCGTATGCTGCGCCCAGAGCAGTTCCTGCAGCGCCTCCAACCGCTGGTTGAGCGCGGGCAGCAGGGCTTTGCCCTCTTTCTTGCTGCCTTCGAAGAGGGCCGTTTCATCCGGGTTCCACTCGTCCAGCCGGATGACTTGGCCGGGCCGTACTCGATAGCGTTCGATTCGTTCGATTCCATCCATGCGGGCAAGCTCCCAATCGACGAGGCGGATCGGCGGGGCGGTTCGCCAGGTTTGTGTGGATATTGAACTCTGTTGGGATGCCGGCGCGCGGCTGCCGTGCTGCGGCGACCCTGCTGTCACTCTACTGGGGTCGCGCCGCGCTTGTCGGTAAGCAAGCTTCTTGCAGCCCGCGGAACAGCCAGCCCGCCTACGCTTGGCAGGAGAAAAACAGGAGGAAAAATGTCCAACGATCCCACAGTTCTCTACAGCGTTGCAGACAACACCGCCACGATCCGGCTCAACCGGCCCGACCGGCGCAACGCGCTCAACGCCGAGATGCTGGCTGCCCTGGCTGCCGCCTTGACCAAAGCCGCCGGCGATGCGTCCGTGCGCGCCGTGGTGCTGGTGGGCGAAGGCAAGGGCTTTTGCGCCGGGCAAGACCTGGCTGCGCTGGGCGGCGCTGCCACCGCCGACCAGGTGCGCCAGATGATCCGGGACTATTACCGCCCGGTCATTTTGCAGCTCTGCACCATGCCCAAACCCGTGATCGGCGCGATCAACGGCATCGCGGCGGGCGCGGGCGCATCGCTGGCGCTGGCCTGCGACCTGCGCGTCATGGCCGACGACGCCGCCCTGATGCAAGCCTTTGTCAACATCGGCCTGGTGCCCGACGCCGGTTCCACCTGGCTGCTGGCGCGGCTGGTGGGCTACAGCCGCGCCTTCGAGATGGCCGCCACCGGCGCGCGCATCCCCGCCGCGCGCTGCCTGGAGTTAGGGCTGGCCAACCGCGTGACCGCGGCCCCAGGGCTGTTAGAGGAGGCGCAGGCCTGGGCTGCCCAGTTGGCCCAAGGCCCCACGCTCGCCATCGGCCTGACCAAACAGCTTCTACACCGGGCGCTTACCCACAGCCTCGACGAGATGCTCGACCTGGAAGCCGACCAGCAGGCCGTCGCCATCCGCAGCGCCGACCATGCCGAAGGCGTCGCCGCCTTTCGCGAAAAGCGCGGCCCGCGCTTCCGGGGCAACTAGCCGGCTCAGGCCGGGGCCTGGCACAGATAGATCACCGACAGAGAAAGCCGCACCCATGACCAACCCGCTCGACCAATTTCGTCTCGACGGCAAGGTGGCGCTGATCACCGGCGCGTCGCGCGGCATCGGCGCAGCCATCGCCCAAGCCTATGCCGCCGCCGGGGCCAAGGTCGTGCTCGCCAGCCGCAAACAGGCCGGGGTGGATGCCATCGCCGCTGCCATCCGCGACCAGGGCGGCGCGGCGCTGGCCGTCGCCACGCACACGGGCGATGCCGCGGCGGTGACGGCGCTGGCGGCGCAGGCGGTGAACCGCTTCGGCGGCATCGACATCTTGGTCAACAACGCCGCCACCAACCCCCATTTCGGCCCGCTGCTGGAGGCCGAAGAGAGCCAGTGGGACAAGACGCTCGACGTCAACGTCAAGGGCTATATGCGCCTGATCCGCGCCTGTGTGCCGTCGATGCGCGCCCGCGGCGGCGGCAAGATCGTCAACGTCGCCTCCATCGCCGGGCTGCACCCACAGCCGAGCATGGGCGTCTACTGCGTGAGCAAGGCCGCGGTGCTGATGTTGACACAGGCGCTGGCCGCCGAGCTTGCGCCCGACAACATCCAGGTCAACGCCCTCGCCCCCGGCTATATTAAGACCCGCTTCAGCCAGGCGCTATGGGGTAACCCGGCACTGAACCGAGCGCTGCTGGCACAGATTCCGCAGCGCCGCCTGGCCGCGCCGGACGAGTTGACCGGCATCGCCCTCTATTTGGCCGCGCCCGCCTCCAGCTATACCACCGGCGCGGTCTTTGTGGTGGATGGCGGCCATCTGGCCGGGACCTCGCTTGACCCAACATCGACCCAAGAGTAGACCATGAACGCCCGTTTTGCGACCACCCGCGACCTGATCCGCCTCAACATGGACCTGGCCTATGCCATCATGCTGACCACGGCCAGCCGCCGCCGCCACGGGCCGCGGCGCAGCCAGTGGCCCTGGTGGTTTGAAAGCATCGAGCAGTTAATGGCGCGCAGCCTTCCAGGTGTAGACGACGTTCTGGTCGACGAGATCCGCGCGCCGCTCGACCGCGCCACACGGCTGCCGCTGTGGCCGCGCGTCGGCATCCAACAGGTAGAGGTCAACGGCCTGCCCGCCGAGTGGATCAGCGCCCGCAGCCCCAACGACCGCGTGATCCTCTTCTTGCACGGCGGCGGCTATGTCTCCGGCTCGCCGCGCACCCATCGCACGCTCACCGCCGAACTCGCCAACGTGACCCAGGGCCGGGTGCTGGCCCCTGCCTACCGGCTGGCCCCGGAGGCGACCTACCCCGCCGCGCTCGAAGACGCCTGGGGCGTCTATTGGTGGCTGCTCGACCAAGGCGTGCCCCCCTCGCGCATCGTCGTGATGGGCGATTCGGCGGGGGGTGGGCTGACCATCGCCCTGCTCCTGGCGCTGCGCGATGCCGGGCTGCCGCTGCCTGCGGGCGCGGCCGGGCTGTCGCCCTGGGTCGACCTCGCCATGACCGGCGCCACCTTGCAGGCCAATGCGCCGACCGACTACATCAATGAGAATGTGCTGCGCGCCTCGGCGCGCATGTACCTGGATGGCCGCTGCCCCCAAGAGACGCCGCTCGCCTCACCGCTCTATGCCGACCTGCGCGGCCTGCCGCCGCTGTTGATCCAGGCGGGCAGCGCCGAGATGCTCTTGGACGATGCGCTGCGGCTGGCCGAAGCCGCCCAGGCCGCAGGCGTGGACACCACGCTGGAAGTGTGGGATGATATGATCCACGTCTGGCATTTCTTCTATCGCATTGCGCCTGGCGCGCGCCAGGCGGTAGACCATATTGCCGGCTTTGTGGCGCGCCTCGTGCCGGTTGCCCCGGCGCAACTGCAGTGGCCCAAACCGCGCGCCAGAAAACGGGTCCCAAAATGGCTCAGGCGACGAAAGTGACGTGACCATGCCCAACCCGCGCCTGTCCATTGTTCAGGCCGACATCACCACGCTGGCGGTCGACGCCATTGTCAACGCCGCCAACAGTTCGCTGCTCGGCGGTGGCGGGGTCGACGGCGCTATCCACCGCGCTGCCGGGCCGCAGCTCTTGGCGGAATGCCGCACGCTGGGTGGCTGCGCCACCGGCGATGCCAAGATCACAGGGGGCTACCGGCTGCCCGCGGCCCATGTGATCCACACCGTGGGGCCGGTCTGGCGCGGCGGCGGCCACGGCGAAGCTGAACTGCTGGCAAGCTGCTACCGGCGCAGCCTGGAGGTCGCCGTCGCCCACGGGCTGCGCACGGTCGCCTTTCCCGCCATCAGCACCGGCGTCTATGGCTACCCACTGGAGGAGGCTACGCAGATTGCGCTGCGTACGATCCTCGACTTCCTGGCCCATGACAACACGCTGAGCGAAGTGATCTGCGTCTGCTACAGCCGCGGCGACTACGCCGTCTATCAGGCCGTGCG
>QEUY01000040.1 GCA_003577365.1 Chloroflexota bacterium
TGTCGAGCATCATCCAGTGACTGGCCCCGGTCAGCCGTTCATAGCGCCAGGGGCCAACAACCTTTTCGTACGAATTGCGCAGATGGCCTTCGGTCATATAATGGTCGCCATCACTCCAAACTCCTAACACCGGGCATTGGATCAGCGGGAAGTCATCGTGCGGCGTGTGGGGTGATTCCGGTTTGACATTGGCCCGAAACCAGTTTAGAGCTGCGGTCAGGGCGCCAGGGCGGGATAGATCGTGCAAATAGCGGGTCATGTCGCCGTTGCCCCGCGTCCACTCGCGGAACAGTTGCCAATCGTTGTGCTGCAACCACTCCTCGGCAATGCCCTCGAATTGGAAGAAATAGAAATGCCAAAAGCGCTCCCGCTGTTCGATGGTACGTTGTCCGGATGCGCCGGGGCAGCCCACGCCAAGCGACACGAGCCGCTCGACGCGCTCCGGGTGATAGGCCGCCAACATCCAGGCCACGGCTGCACCCCAGTCATGGCCGACGATGCTGACCTGCTCCAACTGGATCGCATCCAAAATGGCAATGATATCCTGGGCGACGACGGAGACGCGGTACTCCTCGACCGCGGTGGGCTTGGGCGCATCCCCAAAGCCGCGCAGGTCGGGCGCCAGCACCCGCATCCCCGCAGCGGCCAGCGCCGGGATCTGGTGCCGCCACAGATGGCGCGAGTCGGGAAACCCATGTAGCAAAAGCACAGCCGGCCCTTCGCCATGATCCGCCACGGGAAATGCCAGCCTTGGGGTGTGGATCATCTGTGTCATTGCTTCGATATCCATTTGATTTTCCGTTTCACAAGTATTTTCCTGGCAGAAAATAATAATTTAGGCGAGACTAAAATTATAGCGTGAGAATGCTCGATCTGTCAACTTCCAGTATAAGAAGATGCATCCTGAAAATCGGGCAAACCGCAACAGCACGGGGCTGAAGCCACCGGCTAGTCGAAAAGCAAGCCCGATAAACCGGGCTTGCTGTTGGGTAGCACCGTCCATTCAGGGCGGTGCGGTCGTGATGGCGGTGCAGGCGTCAACGGCCCAATTGGGTTCGCCAGCAGCATCCTGGTGAGGGGCCGGCGACGTGGCGGCCTCACATCCTCTCTGGACGGAAAAGAAGCGGGTAACGGTCAGCCCCTCGCGTTGACTTCTGCGACCGGCAGCGTCCAGAGACGTGCCGTGCCATCCGCGCTGCCGGTCAGCAACTGCAGGCCATCCGGCGCAATATCCACTGATGCCACCATCCGCTCATGGCCGGCGGCATAGAGGAGCCCCCCATGCGTAGCGCTCCAGCCATACACGCTGTTGCCCGCACTCGTGATGGCTTCGGCGCCGTCCGCACGAAAGGCCACGTCGGTGACCGGGCCGGCATGGGTATAGATGTGCAGGATGGCCCCGCCGGCCGTCTCCCAGAGAAAGGCCGTGCCGTCGGCGCTGCCGCTGAGGAAACGCGCACCGTCAGGCGAGAAGGCCACGGCGTTGACCCACTGCTTGTGCCCCCCATAGACGCCCAACAACGCCCCATCGCTGGCATTCCACAGCCGTACCGTGCCCTCGGTGTCGCCCGTGAGGATGCGCCCGCCGTCGGGCGAGAAGGCCGCAGCGTAGACACCGGTCGGTTGGGTGAGCCTCAAGCGCAACTCACCGGTCGTCACGTCCCAAAGTTTGACCGAACCACAGTCGCGTAGACAGGAGGCCGGGTTCAGATCCTGGCCGGCAGTGAGCACCTGGGTGCCATCAGGTGAAAAGCCAACGGCGCGCAGGGCATAGGAATGGCCGTTGATCGTGCGCACGAGTTTGCGCCCTGCCAGCCGCCACAGCCGCGCCTCGGCCCCCGTCCCTGTCAACCCATAGACGCCATCAGCCGAGACCGCGGCCAAGGTGATGCACGTGTCCAGGTGGCCGCCAAAGGTATGGATTTCGGCGCCACTATCGAGGTGCCACAGCCGGGCAGTCTGGTCACAGGCCCCGGTGAGCGCGCCAGTGCCGTCCGCAGTAAAGACTGCCGCCTGCACCCCACCCGTGTGGCCGGTCAGCACACGCACGGGTGCAGCACTCGTTGTCCCCCAAAGGCGGACCGTGTGATCCCCGTCGGAGCCGGCGCTGATCACCTGGCTGCCATCCGGCGTAAAGACTACCGCAGTGACTGCGCCGGTATGTCCCTCATCGACGCGCAGTAACCTGCCACTCGCTACATCCCACAGGTGGGCCCGCTTTTCGTTGTCGCCCAACAGCAGCCGGGCGCCGTCGGGGGAGAAGGCCGCCGCCCGCACCGGCACCGCGCGCGGGTCGCCAGCGGTCGCCTGGCGATAGACAAAGGTCTGCACAGTGGCGCCCGTAGATGGGTCCCAGAGCCTGGCCGTGCCGTCGAGGCTCGCCGTCAGCACGCGCTCACCATTCGGAGTGAAGGCGACTGCGGTGATGCTGTCCGTATGGCCGCCCAGGCTGCCGAGAATGGCGCCGCTGTTGGCATCCCACAGCAGCGCAGCGTGGTCGTTGCTGCCGGTGAGGATGCGCGCCCCATCGGGCGAAAAGGCCACCACCTCGACACTCCCCGCATGGCCGCTCAAGGTGCGCAGGAGTTCGCCACTGTCGGCATCCCACAGATAGGCGTTTTTGTTGCTGGCGCCGGCCAGAATACGCCCTTCATCTGGTGAGAAAGCAACCGACAGGACAATGTCGCTGGTGGAGGAGAGCGTGAAGGTGCGCAGAATCGTCGCCCCGGCCACATCCCACAGGAAGATCTGGCCCGCGCCGTCGCCGGAGAGGGCGTGTTCGCCGCCGGCCGAGAAGGCGGCAGAGTAGATGGTGCGCTGGTGGCCGTGCAGCGCCCGGATCGGCTGGGCCGTGGCGACATCCCAGAGCAGCAGCGTATTATCCGAGCCGCCGGAGAGCAGCCGCCCGCCGTCGGGGGCAAGGGCCAACGCCTCGATGCCGTAGCGGTGTCCACCCACCCTCACGGTGCGCACGACGGCGCCGGCATGGGCAGGCCATACCAGCAGCCGGCCGTCGTCTTCGCCGGTGACCACCCAGTTGCCATCTGGGCTAAAGGCCACGGCGCTGAAGGCCGGCGGTCTGCCCACGGCGCGGTTGACAAAGATGTTGACCAGTTCACCCGTCTCCGTATCCCATATCTCCGCCACGCCATGCTGGCCGCTCACCAGCAGCCGCTTGCCATCACTCGTCACGTCGGCGCTGGTGGCAACGTATTGGCGCGGGAAGATGCGCCGCGCGCCGTCGCTCACCCGCCAGCGCCGCGCCGTTGCATCGGCGCTGGCGGAGAACAAGTAAGCGCTATCTGCTGAAAAGCGCAGCACGGGGACCGGCCAGGTGTGCCCCCGGTACGTATGTACGAGGCTGCCGTCGGCAGTTGCCCAGACCCGCAGCGTGCCGTTGCCATCAGCCGTGGCCACGTGTAGACCATCGGGCGCAAAGGCCACAGCCGTCACCTCACCGGTGGGGGCGCTGAGGGTGCGGAGTACTTCGCCCGTTTCTGTATCCCAGAGGCGCGCCGTGCCGTCCCCGCTGCCGGTGAGCACCTGGCCACCGTCGGGTGAGAAGGCGACGCCGCTGACGGAACGGGTATGGCCGCTAAAGGTGCGCAACAGCTCGCCGCTTTCCACATCCCACAGGCGGGCGGTGGTATCGTAACTGGCGGTGAGGGCGCGCGTACCGTCGGTCGAAAAGGCGACGTCGTTGATGGCCTGCGTATGACCCTCAAACGTACGCAACAACGCTCCGCCCGCCAGGTTCCACAGGCGAGCCGCGTTGTCATTACTGCCGATGAGCACCTGGTTGCCGTCAGGTGAGACAGCCACTGCTCGAATCGCTGCGCCCTGGATCCGTAACGTGCGGGTCGGCGGCGCTGTCGTTTCCCATAGCCGCACCACCCCATCGTCGCCAGCGGTGAGCGCATGGCCCGTCGCCGGCTGGAAGGCCCCGGCGCGCAAGGGCGCCGTGTGCCCATCCAGCACGAGCAATAGAGCACCAGTGGTGGCACCCCAAACCCGCGCCGTTTTGTCACTGCTTACGGTCAAGACCTGCGCTCCAGCGGGAGAGAAGGCCACACCGTTGATGGCATCAAGATGGCCGGCCAGAACTTTGAAGGCGCCGGTGGCGAGGTTCCAGATGCGTGCGGTGCGATCCAAACTCCCGGTGACCAGAGATGCGCCATCCGCAGAGAAGGCCAGCGCATAGACATACGAGGTGTGGCCGCCCAAAGTGCGGATCTGCGCACCATCGGCTACCTGCCAGAGCTTGACCGAATAGTCGAGGCTGGCCGTGGCCAGACTGGCGCCGTCGGGGGCAAAAGCCACGGCCGTGAGACCATTCGTGTGCCCGTCGAAGAGACGCACCTTGATGCCCGTGGCCACCTCCCAGAGGATCGCCACATAGTCGTGCTCACCCAGCAAGGAGCCGGACGAGACACCCGCCAACAAATAGGCGCTGTCGGGCGAGACGGCCAGGCTGGTGATGTAGTCGCGGCGCCCCGGCTCGCTGCGGAAGAAGATGCCTTGCAGCACGCCGCCGGCTGTCCAGCGGCGCACGATCCCATCCTGGCTGCCCGTGTAGATATCCTCGCCATTGGGTGCCCAGGCGACGGCGTTGATAGCCGTGGCATGGCCGCCAAAGCGCACCAGGATGTTGCCGGTGTTGAGGTCGATCACCGCGGCATCGCCCCGCTTGCTGCCCACGGCCAGCTTTGCCCCGTCCGGCGACACGGCCAACGCATTCAACGCCCCCAGCCCAAAAGTGGCCGCGCCGGTGGTGGAAAACCCCTGACCCAGGGGCTGGGCGGCCAGGCGCGGCGGCTGCGCCGTCGGCTGGCTCGTCGGCGTGGCGTTGGGCGCATCCGTGGGTGACGGCGTCGGTGAGGGGGTGACCGTTGGCGCCGGCAACGGGGTGGCCACCGTTGGGGGCGGTGTGGGGTTGGCCGGCGGGGTGGGGTTGACACCGTGGATGAGCGGCATATATATGGACGGCGCCGCACCGCCAGCGCCAGCGCCGCCCGTGGGTGTAGACGTAACCATGGCGGCGCTGCCCCGGCTGATGACAGGTAGATAGAGCGCACGTGTTCCGCCCCCAGACCCTGGCGGGCTAGTGGGAGTTGCCGTGGGCATCGTGGTTGGGATGAGCGTCTCTGTGGCCGTCGCCGTTGCGACAGGTGTCGTCGTGGGCGTCTCGGTTGCGGTTGGGGTTGCCGTCGGCGTTGCCCCGATCTGGTCGAGCACGATGGGTGTCTCAATCGTCTGCCCCGCAGCGACTGCGCCGTGAGTGACGCTGCTCCGCATTTTCCCGTTGTCGAAGAGATAGACTTCGAGCGAATAGTCCGTATCCTCTACACCGTGGACAAAAGCGCGCACTTGGGCAGGGGGATCGAGGATCTCAACCACATAGGGCCACTCCTCCCTGGGCACCTCCTCGCCGGTGTCGGCATCGGGGTCGGAGGCGAAGCGCGGATTGAGCGCAGCCAGGCTACCGGGGATTTGCTCCACCTGGGCACCATCGATCAGAAAGCCGGTGCGGTTGCCGCTGCTGTCTTCGAGCCAGATTTGATAGGGGCGCGCCTGTCCCACTGAGAACCGGGCGCTCACCAATAACACTTGAGCACCGCCCTCGTCGTCTGGGCTCTGGGCTGCCGCCCGAGGAGCTCGGTTGCGTTTGAGGGGGTGAATCATCAAGGCCGAGCGCCCAGAGACGCCGTCTTCAGCATACAGACGACGTTGCACTTCAGCCTGTTGATAGAGGCGATACTCACCGCAACTATGTTTGCCGTATTGTTTTCTGGTGGCGGAAAAGTAATCGCCCGATACATCGCTGACCACGTAGTCGCCGTTGGCCGTGCGCCCCCAAAAGAGGACGACGTGACCGCCGCCCAGTTGTGGATGGTTCTTACTACTAAACCGGGTGCTGACAAGGACGGGCCGCCCCTGCTCTAACTCTGCATCGATCTCGGCCTTACCGGTGATGACTCGACTCCTGCGATAGCCGAGGCTGAGCGCATGGGCGTGCCCTTTCCAATAGTCAAACAGGTTGTTCTTTTCGTCTTCTGCAGGATTTGACATCGTCGCGGTATAGACATCGGCTAAGTCCAGGCGCGTTGCACTGTTGCTGGCGTATTCGTAGGCATTGATCAGCATCGTAAAGGACGAGGGTCCACAGGCGTTGCCACCGCGTTGGCGATGGCGAATCGGCAGGCCGTAGACGTCGCCAGCCGCATATTGATTGATATAGGTGGCGGTGTTTGAGTCGGAATAATCCTTGCCCGCACACCGCCAATGGGCGCGCACGACAGCCTGATTGCCGGCTGTGGTGCTGACCCAAAACGCGACCAGACCGTGGTCATTGAGCGGGTCGTGGATGGTAAAGTCTTGGACAACGCCCAGGCCTTGGATCCTTGTGCCAGCATTGACCACGAGCGCAGGTGGGGCGTTGGGCACAAAGGCAGTGGGGTCGTTCGGGTCGGTGGAGAAGAAGTTGAGTTGGCTACTGTAGAGACCTTTGCGGCCGACGGTGTCGTAGGCTACATAGACAAACTTGCGCACATTGTTGACGGCAACCCGCGCCTCCGGGTCAAAACCTGTCAGGGCGCCGTGCGCGGTTGCGACTTGCCGCAGCACCCAGCCATAGCGGGTATTGATATAAGCAAAGATGCCCGGCCCAGGCGCCATCCCCAACTGGGTGGCGCCCGTGGTGCTCAAGCTGCCGTAAAAGGCGATAATCGTGCCGTCGTCGCTGATGCCGGGATTGCGACCCAGTTCGGTAAAACCCATTTCCGCACTGGCAATCGTATCGTCGTCCGCCAACGACCCTCGGTAGTGGACAATCGGCGCATTGGGCGCCGAGCCAGCGCGCACGACCACGCTGCCATCGTCTGCCAGCAGCGGGCGCATGGAGGTCTGGGCGGGAACTTCGTAAAAGGGATAGGCACCCGCCGGCTCAACCGGCGGTTTGGTCAGGGCCAGGCAGAAGCTGGCACAGTTGCTCTCAGGATAGGCAGGCCGATGGCTGACCAGCGCGCTGAAGACAATTTGCTGGCGGTTGTTGAGGCTGGGATAGGCAAAGACCGCATCATAATCGGCGCCGGTGTTGTTGAATTGCCCAGAGGCAAGCTGCTCCCAACTGTCTGTGGCGTTGCCATCCCAGAGCCGGATTTTGCTCAACGTCGATACCACGCCGGGCTGTTGGTCTTGCGCCACCACCTGTTCGCTGTTGTTGATCTGCACGCCGGGGCTGAACCGGTAGTTGCCCGTGGCGTCAGCGCCGCCGGCAATGATGCGCGGGGGAGAGCTGCCGTCGCCCACGAAGAGCGCATCGCCGCCACCGGCCGGCTTGCCCGCAAAGGCCACCGCCCCACGCAGGTTGATCGAGACGCCCTCTTTGATCTCGTTCAAGTTGATCCCATCGGTCTGGGCGATGACGGTGTAGGTATAGTAGGGTGCGGGCGCTGGATTGGCCTGGGCGAGCGCTGCGGCCTGGGCCATGGGGCGTCCAGCGGACGCGGCACCAGTCGCCAGATAGAGGGCAAAGAGCAGCACACCGCATACAAAGAATATACCCCAGCCACCGTATATGTTATTCTTCATTATCAGTTCTCCATCTGTTTCATATACCGTAAACCAATTTTTTTCATTTACTCAGTCGTAGGCCTGGTCTCTGGCTGCCCCAATTTCCTCAAAGACTAGTAGCCACCCGCATGCCTAATCGGGATACACTGTGGCGTTTCCGGTTTGTCGAGCATCATCCACTGACCAAAAGGTGTAGGCGAGGAAGACCAGGGTGCAGGCCAAGCCAATCGCGCCGACCATGACCATGTCGCCGTAGGCAAAGGCCGGGCCGGCGCCCAGGCTGCCAGCGCCAGCTGCAAGCGCAACCAGTGACTCGCTCAAGCCTTGCGCCCGCCCGCGCTCATTAGCCGCCACTGCGTTCGACAACAGCGATGAACCCGCCGTAAAGCAGAAGTTCCAACCCAATCCCAACAAGAATAGCGCCAGCGCCAGCACCAAGCCATTGTTCGCCAGCGGCGCCATCAGACTGGCCACAGCCAGGATCATGCCGCCGCTGATCAGGATGACCAACGGGCCAAGCTGCTCGATCAAGCGGCCGGTCACAATGGCCAGGCCAAACATCCCCAGCGTATGGGCCATGAGCACCCAGGAAATGGCGCCAGCGCCGTGATGCTGGTGGCTCATGTGCAGCGGTGTGATCACCATGATGAGGGTCATGACCAGTTGGCCGATGACCATGCCTGCCAGCGCCAGCCGCAGCCTGGGACTGGCAAAAATCTCGCCGGCTGGACGGGCCTGGCTCCTGTCCTGCTTTGCGGTCGGCTCGCCCGCCAATTGCCGCCCAATCAGCATCGGGTCAGGCCGCAAAAAGAGCCATATCAGCAACATGGCGATCAACGCGATGACCGCAGCGATCAGAAAGGGTCCGGCCTGCGCGTCCACGCCCAATGTTTCTGTCACAGAACTGGACGGCTCCACGAGCAGCGGCCCGCCCACCGCGCCAATCGTGCCTGCCCATACTAGCAAGCCGATGACCCGGGCGCGCCGGGGCTGTGGATAGATCTCAGCCGCGACATAGCGGCTCTGCTCGCTGATCCCACGCCCCATGCCCATGAGGGCCGCACCCAGGCAGAATTGCCAAAAAGAGAACTGAATAACCGCAGAGGCGCTCCACGCTGCGCCCGTTGCGCTGAGTAGGTAGCCGAGTATCAGGCCAGGACGCCGCCCATAGCGGTCCATGACCCAGCCGACCGGGTAGCCAATCAGTGCTCGCCCACCGAGTAGTAGCATAGCAGGGACGCCGGCCCAACTTTCGTGGCCGCCGAGCCGCACCGCCACAATCGATGTGATGACAAACGTGGCAAACAACCCGGCGCTAAAGAGACTTTGGACACCAAAGAGCGTCGCCGTGATGCGGCGCTGAATGTATGGTGAAACCGAATTGCTACTGGCTGGCATAGGATGCTCCTCCCTGTCTGCTTTCCGCTTCTGCCCATGCCAACCACCGGGCGAGCAGGGGCGGGGCCACCAACTCGCTCACCAACAAGGCGCTGATCAATGGCGGCGGCAACCCGTGTAGTGCAATGGAGACAAGGCGCGCCAGCCCGGCGGCAAAGAAGACCCAGAGAACGCAACGCAGCACTGTTGCATATTTTGGCAGGTTGGTCGAGCAAAGCAGCAACAGTACACCGTATAGCGTGAACGACAGACCGTAAAAGCGATTTTGGCTGTCGAGCGCCGGGTCGGCTATTGCCTCAGGAGGGAGTTTTGCCCCAAGCAGGACATCAGCCCCTACGCCAAGCGTGAGATGCAGCGCGCCAACCACAAAAAAGAGGGGGACGGCGAGTTTTAGAACAACTGCCAGTTTATGCATGTTTTCTCCTTGAGATTCGAGCTGCCTCGGTTGGCATTTTTGGTATCATGGAGGACACTGAGTAGTTCGCCCAGCGTCCAGTGATAAGACCCTAGTTACGACCTTTCATCAGGCTCCTCGATCTCTGCCAGAACGGCGTCGGGGCGGATTGCGTCCGCCTGCATGAAGGAGGCGGACGCAATCCGCCCCGACGGGTGGGCAATCAACCGGTTATTGGCCGCCCCAGACCGTGCCGGCGGGGTTCTCAATCGGCACGCCGACGGTGTTGCCCCATTCCGTCCACGAGCCGTCGTAGAGCGCCACCTCATAGCCGAGGATCTCGCTCAGCACAAACCAGGTGTGGCTGGCGCGCTCGCCGATGCGGCAGTAGACCACCACCGGCTTGGTGCCATCCACCCCCACAGACGCGTAGAGGGCGCGCAACTCCTCGACGCTCTTGAAGGTGCCGTCCTCATTGACCGCCTTGCCCCACGGCATGTTCATGGCGCCGGGGATATGGCCAGCGCGCACGGCCAGCTCGGCCACACCATCGGGCGCAAAAATCTCGCCCGCAAACTCAGCCGGTGAGCGGATATCGAGCAACACCCCATCGGCCTGGCCTTCGACGATGCGATGGACATCGGGGAGATGGGCACGCAGAGCCATCCGCGGTGGGCTGGCAGTGAACGTGCCAGGAGCAAAGCTCGGCGCGAGGATGGAGAGTTCGCGGCCTTCGGCTTCCCATTTGGCGCGTCCCCCATCTAGGATGCGCACATCTTCCAACCCGTACAAGGTGAATACCCAGGCACCCCACGCCGCAAACCAGTTGTTGGAGTCGCCATAGAGTATGACTGTTGTGTCATCATCGACACCGGCTGCCCGCGCCAGTTCCTGGAATCGTTCGGGCGAGACAATATCGCGGCGCACTGTGTCGACAAAATCGGTGTGCCAGACAAAGTTGACTGCACCCGGCAGATGACCTCGTTCGTAGAGGCCGGGGGTAACACTCACTTCAATTATGCGCACGTTGGGGTCGTCGAGGTGATCCGCCAGCCACCCGGTATCGACCACCACTTCGGCGAACCCATGTGGCTCAGTGGTGACTGCTTTGTTCTCTTGGACAGCGGCCTGCACAGCCAGACCTTGTGCCGGGACGGCGCAACCCGCCGACAGCAGGCCAACCACCACCAGCGCAACGAAGGACAGCAATACTCCACTTCTCATCATTCTCTCCTTATTGTGAAACCTGATCGATTGCGGCGACCGGGCGACTCCGATCGCCCCAGGTGAACTGGCTGCCGTCGGTCGCCGGACATGTTCAGGTCTATCCATAACAAAT
Organism: Chloroflexota bacterium; assembly: GCA_003577365.1. Lineage (GTDB taxonomy): Bacteria > Chloroflexota > Anaerolineae > Caldilineales > Caldilineaceae > QEUY01. Next base: position 10,704 of record QEUY01000040.1, read on the forward strand.
AGGACACAGAGGTGCTGAAATGCCATAATCGTTTGATCCTTGCCTGTCGTGAGCAGCGTTCCTATGCCAGTAATGCAGCGGGCATAAGGACGCTGCTTCTGAGTGCCCTTGCTGTTGTTTTAGCTCAGACCCGGTGATGCGGTATGTGCGCCTTTGCGGCAGCAGGCACGGACCACTTCAGCGCCAGTGTTACCATTGTTGTGACAGAGCGCCAGATCCTGCGCCAGCCAGTTGCCACCGCAGCCGGGCTATCTTGCCTCATTTGCCGTAGTTGGCGGCTTACTGCAGCCTGGCGCAGCAGTTCATCATGGCGGTCAACCGCCAGCAGATAGAGTTGGGTAGGATTAATGTCCAGAGGCGTTCTCCTTGTTGGGTTGCGGTGTCACCCGCAAATAGGGCTTTAGGGCCGAAAAACCTTTGGGAAACTTCGCCGTGGCCTCGGCATCGGAGAGCGCGGGCGCTATGATCACATCTTCACCATCGCGCCAGTCGGCCGGGGTTGACACGGAATAGTTAGCCGTGAGCTGGAGTGAATCAATCACGCGCAACAGCTCCTGGAAGTTGCGCCCGGTGCTGGCCGGGTAGGTCAGCATCAGCTTGACCTTATGGTCGGGGCCGATGACAAAGACCGAACGCACGGTGGCGGTGTCGCTGGTGTTAGGGTGGATCATGCCGTAGAGCGTGGCAATCGCACGGTCGGGGTCGGCGATCATAGGAAAGTTGGGGGCGTAGCCGGTCACGTCCTGGATGTCACCCGACCAGCGTTCATGGGCCTCGAGTGGATCGACGCTGAGGCCGATCACCTT
>QEUY01001037.1 GCA_003577365.1 Chloroflexota bacterium
CCGCGATGCTCCAACATCTTGCGCTGCGAGCGCAGCACCTCTTCGATCTGCCGGTGCATAAAGATCACGCGGTAGGATTGATCGGCGGGCAGAAACTCCAGCAGGGCCGAGATCACCTTGACCACCTGGCCGTGCGCATCGGCCACCCAGCCCGTGTCGCCTTTGTCCAGCGCCTTGACTCGCTCAAACTCATAATAGCCTTCAGGGTTGTCGCGGTCGGCGCTGCGCCGCCCGTCGATCAGCACCGGCAGACCGCCCGCCTCCAGCATCTTCATCATCATGGATGTGCCGGAGCGGGGCAGGCCGGAGACGACGACGACAACCGGCTGTGCGCCGGATGGGAGCGCTTGTGGATGGTTGGGCATGGGTGACATACGCTTTCGGGTTGGTTTGCGGCGGTGCTAGCCGGCTGATTCATCTTCCCAGGGGATGACGAGCAGATATTTGCCCATGTCGTAGGCCAGGGCGTGATGCTCCTGGTTGACGGCGATCAACAAGGGGCCTTCAAAGGGGGCGCGTTCGAGCAGGCTGACGCGCGCGTTGGGGTAAAGACCCAATGAACCTAGATAGCGCAGCCGGTCTTCATCCTGCATCAGCACGCGCACCAGCCGGTAGTCCTGATGGATGCCGGCGCTGCTCAGGGGCAGCCCGGCCAGGGTTTTGATCTGCCCCTTTTTAGTGGGGATCGGGTCGCCGTGTGGGTCGACCATCGGGTTGTCCAGCGCCACAGAGATGGCGTCTTCCAACGTCTCGCTGATCACATGCTCCAGCCGTTCGGCTTCGGCGTGGACCTGATCCCAGGGCAGTTTGAGTTTTTGATGTAAATAGAGTTCAAGCAGGCGGTGATGGCGCAGAACCTCTAGGGCCACACGCTCTCCCGCCTCGGTGAGCCGAATGCTTTGATAGGGTTCATATTCGACCAATTCTAGCTCGGCCAGCCGTTTGATCATGTTGGTGGCCGAGGCCGGGGAGATCTCCAGGTGGTTGGCGAGCGCCGAATTGGTGACCTCGATCCCCTGTGAATTGAGGAGATAGACCGCTTTCAGATAATCTTCATGAGCCGCGGTCAAAGTCTTGTGCGCGCCTAAAGAAAATGTTTTAGCCATGGTTAAATCTTAGCAGCGCCCGCAGCGCTTGTCAAGCTGTTTCATCGGCTTTGCAGCTACCCAGAAAGAAGTAGCTAAGGGCGATGGCGGCGATAGAGAGGGCGAGCTTTGGGTCGCCAAGCGAGGAGGGTGTGGCTTTTGCCTATTTTGCGATGATCGCTCGCCACATCACCAAGATTTGGTCTCGGCATACGCCTCAAAAGTGGCCTTGGGTCAAATAGGCGCCCACTGCGCGTGCGCCGGCTAGAATGAGTGGCGCCAGGACAGAAATAAAGAGGGTGCGCAACATCTCTGTGTTATAGGGCCAAGTCCGGGTCTGCTTGAGCCGCTGCTCCAGCGTGAGCAAGACGGGAACCTCATTCACCACCGATTGAGTATCCGCCCCCTCTGCTACCCGAGCTTCTAGCTTACGCATGGTTTGGCCAATCAAGCGCTGGATGCCAGCAAGT
>QEUY01001038.1 GCA_003577365.1 Chloroflexota bacterium
AAAATCCCTGAACTCTTGATCACCAATTACCCATAGCGGTCGATCGGCAGGAGGGTTGAGCAGCCTGCTACAGGATAAAGACCAGCGTCCCGGCCAGGATCAGCAGCGTGCCCAGCGCGCCCTGCCAGGTGAGCGGCTCATGCAGAAAGAGCACGGCCAGCACCAGCACCATCGCCACGCTGGTTTTGTCGATGGGCGCGACATAGGAGGCGCGGCCTACCTGCAGCCCCTTGAAATAAAACAGCCACGATAGACCGGTCGCCAGCGCCGAGAGCACAAGAAAGACCCAGACATTGCGCGGCACGCTGCCCAACCCGCCGATCTCCCCGGTGGCGATCACAATGCCCCAGACCATGACGAGCACGACCGCGGTGCGGATCGCCGTCGCCAGGTTGGAACTGATCTGGTCGACGCCGATCTTGGCGAAGATGGTGGTGAGGGCGGCGAAAAAGGCCGAAAGCAGGGCATAGCCCCACCAGGGGAAACTCAGGCTCATGGGTGCATTCCCTTTACGGATGCGTGGGCGGAGATGAAAGTTAGCGCGGCTTAGACCTCGCCGCGCAGATAGGCCTGGCGGCGCGCTTCGGGAAATTTCTCGATCGCATAGCGCAGCATCGTGCGCGGCATGTGGCGGTAATGCGCTTGCAGAAAAGCCTCTTCGACAGCGCGGTCGCGGTTGCCCACCTCGCGCAGCATCCATCCTACCGCCTTGTGGATCAAGTCATGAGGGTCGTCGCGCAGCCGCGCTGCCAAGGCCAGGGTGGCGTCGAACCGGCCTTGTTGAATCGCATAGGAGGTCGCCATGATGGCGATGCGCCGTTCCCAGAGCGATTCGGACGCGGCCAAAGGTTCCAGCGTGGGCAGCAGATCCGGATAGAGGTGCGCGCCCACGATCTGCCCGGCGGAACTGTCGACCAGATCCCAGTTGTTGATAGAAGCCGTGTGACTCAGATACAGCCGGTAGATGGCGGCGCGCTGGGTCGCATCGCCGCGGCGATACTGCTCCACCAGGATCAACAGCGCCAGCAGCCGGTCTTCATGATAGGCGGATGTCAAGAGCGGCGTCACGTCGGGCAAGCCCAGACCGCGCGCCTGCTTGGCCAGACGGCGCAGCGCGGGCACACGGATGCCGCGGAAGCGGTCGCCCTCGGCATAGCCGCCAGGGCCGGTCTGAAAATAGCGCGCCAGGTTGGCTGCGTCGGTGGGGTCGGCCAGCGTGGCGAGCGTCTGCTGGAGCTCGGCAAGGGTCATCGACAACGGGCACTCCTCCCCATAGACTATCTGCGCGATAGGCTATCTGCGCGCCCCAAGGCGGGTCTAGGATGCGCGGGTCTCGTTCATATCGGGTGTGGCCTGGTCGAGCGCGGCGGCCACAAAGCGGCTAAAGGTCAGCGATGGGTCGGTGCGGCGCGCCAGGGCAAAGCCGCGGTGCACCCGGTTATAGGTCGCCATGGGCAGTTGCAGCCCGTGGGGGAAGAGCGGCACCGGCTGCGTGTAGTCGATCTGGGCCTCGACCCAGTCCGGGACCGTCACCGGATGGCGCGGCGGCGGCGGC
>QEUY01001039.1 GCA_003577365.1 Chloroflexota bacterium
TCGAAGAGGTGATCTGGCGCGAGATCGGCAAACTCCAGCAGGAGGGGGTGCGCGCCGACGAACTGCTCAAGGCGATCAAACAGACCAAAGCGCAGTTCGCCTACAGCAGCGAAAGCGTCACCTACCAGGGCTATTGGCTCGGCTTTAGCGAAGTCGTCGCCAGCATTGCCTGGCTGGATGGCTGGCTTGACCAGCTCAGCGCCGTCAGCGCCGCCGATGTGCAGCGCGTGGCCCAACGCTACTTTGCGCCCCACAAACAGACCGTCGGGTGGTATCTCCCCCACGAACGGAAGGGCGCGGACGAATACGAGGGTGAAGATGCGTATCAAGACGAGGACGCAACCCAAGCCGAGCATGGGCAGGCCCAACCATGACCCCAACTGACCGTGCCGCTGCCAACCAGACGACACCCGGCGCTGCCATGCCCGGATCGACCGTACCCAGTTCGGCGATGCCCGGCCCTGCCGACATCGCGCGCGCCGTGCTCGACAACGGCTTGGTAGTGCTGGTGCGCGAAAACCACGCCGCGCCGGTCGTGGTCGTCGACGGCTACCTGTCCAGCGGCGCGATCCATGAACCCGCCGAACAGGCCGGGCTGGCAAGCTTTGTCGCCAACATGGTCACGCGCGGCAGCGCCCACTATGACTTCGACCAGTTCAACGAAGCCGTCGAGGGGGTGGGCGCCAGCCTGTCGGTCAACGCCGACGACCACACCACCGCCTTTGGCGCCACCAGCCTGAGCGAAGACTTCCCCACGCTGCTCGGCGTCTTGGCGGATGCGCTGCGCCGCCCCACCTTCCCGGCGGAGCATGTCAACCGCGTGCGCGGCCAAAAGCTCGTCTACATTCAAGAGCGCGACGAAGACACTGCCCAAGTCGCCATGCAGAACTTTTACGCCACGCTCTACCCCAACCACCCCTATGGCCGCGCCACCGGCGGCTACAGCGACACGATCCGCGCCATCCAGCGCCAAGACCTAGTCGACTTTCACGCCCGCACCTACACGCCCAACGGCGCCATCCTCGTCGTGACCGGCGATGTCGAGACCGCTGCCGCGCTGGACCTCGTGCATGCCCACTTCGGCGACTGGCAAGGCCCCAAGCTCGATGCCGGTGTCCCGCCGGTGGCTCCGCTCAACGGCATCCACCGCGAGGCGCGGCTGCTGCACGGCAAGTTCCAAGCCGATATCGTCTTGGGCTGCCCTGCCGTGGCGCGGCCGCACCCCGACTTCTATGCCGTGCGCGTGGCCAACACGATCCTGGGTCGCTTCGGTATGATGGGCCGCTTGGGCGAGCGCGTGCGCGAGCAGCAAGGGCTGGCCTACTATGCCTACAGCAGCCAGGACGCAGGCCCCCAGGCCGGGGTCTGGCTGGCCGCGGCGGGCGTCAACCCGGCCAACGTGGGCCAGGCCGTCGCCGGCATCCTGGCCGAGTTTACACGCCTGGGCCAAGAACCCGTCCCCGCCGCCGAACTGGCCGACAGCCAAGCCTATCTCACCGGCGTGCTGCCGCTGACCCTGGAGACCAACGAGGGCGTGGCCTCGACGCTGCTCAA
>QEUY01000041.1 GCA_003577365.1 Chloroflexota bacterium
GAGCCAACCTGCTCCACACAACACGGCTGGTTCAATGGGGCAACAGAGGGCGAGGGACATGCTCAGTCTAGCAGGCGCACGTCACAAACTCGGTCACCGGGGAGTCACAGCCGGTCGCAAGAATGGGGCCGCGCGGCCAGAGGGGAAGGAGGAGGGGCAGGAAACGGAGCGGCCCGCGCCGGGCGGGCCGCTCTGACAGCTATTCAGGCAGATAGAGGCCAAACGCGTGGGAACAGATCAGCAGGGGGAACCGGGCGATGCGGCAAAGCCGGGGCCGTTCGGCGCCCAGCGCAGCCAGGCGCGCAGCTTCGCCAAGAGCAAAGCCAGCCCGACTGAGACGTGGATACACTCGTCAACGCCGGCGGCATAGGCGCGCAACAGCTCCTCTTCATCGTGCACGCTGTTTACCAGCAAAAGCGGCTCGTGGACACAATGGGAGCGCAGGACGTGGACCATAGCCAGCGCCGTGTCGAAGTCCATACCGTCCATACCATAGAGCAGGATCAGTCCCGCATCATCCAGCGCAGACGCGAACTCGTCGCCGTCCTGATAGCCACCTCTGTAATTGACCCTACAGCCGTCCATAGAGACGGCGCGCACCGGCAGCGCGTCCTCGGCGGCGATACAGACCATCTCGGCCCAGCCGAGATGGGCCTTGTGTGCCACCACCACGACCTTGGCCATGGCCTGGGGCCTCCGCTCCCTCTGCATGCTCTCCTCGGTGAGCATAGGCGTCGATGACTCCTTCGTCCTCAGCGGGCACACTCGACGAACGCGCGATAACTCTCCAATTCCAGGCGGCGAGACAGGTAAAACATCCATCAAGCGCGGCCTGTAGGCCGCGCTCCCTAAGAGCCACCAGTATTCCACAAAGCGCGCGTCTAGGGAAGTGACAAATGTCACGTTTGTTTCAAACCGAGCGAGCCAGTGACAGGTTCATCACTCAGCCGGGCGGCGGCACAGGCAGATCGATCCGGGACTCACCCCTAGACAAAGGTCATACCGAAACAGGACAAACTGCGCAAACCTGTTATCTTTCACAGGATATCACAAACTGACAGCATATTGACATTGTACCCTGTTGACAACCGCCCAGCGCAGCGCGACGATACAGGGCGCGACAGGGGCCGACACAGAATCCTGTCAAGGACAGGCGACCCAGAACAGAGAACCTTGGGCGCGTGCCAAGTTCTAGCACGCCGGCGCTTTGTTCACGCTGACATCACGCCCCATAGGCTGTATTCCTAAGCCTATCCGGGCGGCCACATACAGCGTGGCAGGCCAAAGCGCTCTCAACACGCACCCAGCCAGACCGACTGAATCATAACTGCATAGACCGAACGGCGCGCAGGGCCGCGTGCTCAGATAGGTTGACAATGCCGTCCTCTGAGGGTCTGTTTCGACGCGCGTTTCGGTTTCGCCGGTCGTCCCTTGGACGACACATTCAGATTCCGTGTGCCCAAATCCAATGCTACGCTCTCACTCGTTGCCGCTGCTATCGCACTCTGCTATGCCCACTATGCAGCAGATCCTCATCATCACCGACAACCAGGAAGCAGCCGATATGCTTGCCCATGGGCTGACCCTGCGCGGCATGCAAGTCGATGTCGCCGGTATCGATTCGCATCTGCGCCAAGGGGACGACCTCAACCGCTATACGCTGATCCTGGTCGATACCGACCGCACCGACGGCGTGGTGCTGTGCCGCCAAGTGCGCGCTGAATATGTCAACCCGCTGCTGCTGATGACCTATGAGCGCGACGAGCGCTATCACCTCACGGTCTACAGCGCCGGCGTCGACGAGTGCATCACCAAGCCGATCGGCAACCCGCTCTTTCTCGCCAAGGTCGACGTCTGGCTGCGCCGCGTCCACGCCCAACGCGCGCAGGGGCGCGAGATCGACGTCGCCGCCTTTCACCTGGATACGGTGCGCCGCCGCTTGCGGACGCCCGCAGGCGAGGAAATACGCTTGACCGCCCTAGAGAACCGGCTGGTCAGCCTCTTCTTCTATAACCCAGGCCAAGTGTTGGAGAACGAGATGATCATCAGCCGTGTCTGGAATGATTACAGCGTGGGCGATAACACGCTGCTCAAGAACCTGGTCTATCGTATCCGCCGCAAGATCGAACCGGTGCCCAACGAGCCGCAATATATCCAGACCGTGATGGGCGGCTATATCTTCTGGCCGGACGGCAGCGAGCCGCTCCGTTCAATCAGTTCCTGCTGATCGAGGCCAGACCCTCAAAACTTATAGCCAAACCGGCGCAGCAGTTGTTTGCGCGCCGCGATCTCCGCCTCGCCTTCGATCCCTTGCGACTTCAGCCCGTCGACCACCCCCAGGATACCGCGGCCCTGGCCGGTCTCGACCATGATCACCTGAGTCGGGTTGGCTGTGGCGCAAAAGATGCGGCAGACTTCCGGCACAGCCTGTACCGTCTTGAGGACATTGACCGGATAGAAGCCCTCACCCAAAAACAGGATAAAGCTGTGGCCGGCGGCAAGCGCCTGCGCGTTGCGCTGCGCCAGTTCGATCATGGCGTCGTCGGTGCCCGTCCAGCGGATCAACGCCGGGCCGGACGCCTCGCAAAAGGCCAGCCCAAAGCGGATCCCTGGCACCGCGCCGACCAAGGCTTCATGGATGTCTTCGACGGTCTTGATAAAGTGGCTCTGCCCCAAGATAAAATTGACAGCTTCCGGCTTCTCAATCGGCACAATGGACAGGTTCATGGCTGACAGGCTGGCGGCGTTCATGGCAACTCCTCACGAGTCCTCACGAGATGCGGTGGGGCAATCCTGGCTATACTGGAGTGGCGCGCACGCCAGCTCCTCGCTGCTGGACTTTGCACCCCTTGCGTACTTTGCGGTGAATCTTTGCGGTGAATCTTTCTGCCAACCGGCAGCTTAGTCCTGGCAGTCGGCGCAGACGCCATAGAATTCGAGCAGATGGCTGGTGACGCGAAAGCCAAAACGCCGCGTCAAGTCTTGCGTCATGCTGTCGGCCATGCACTGGTCAAAATCGACCACGCGGCCACAGTGGGCGCAGACCAGATGGTGGTGATTGCCGTCGGCGCGGATATAGGTCGGGCCGCTCTCACCTACAAAAATGGGGCGCACGATGCCCAACTGCGTCAGCAGTTCGAGCGTGCGGTAGACGGTGGCGCGGCCCAACGCCGGATGGATGGCCCTGGCCTGCTCCAAAATCTCATTGGGGTTGAGGTGCTCCCCGCCTTGTTCGATCACCTGTAACACGGCCAGCCGCGGCGGGGTCACCTTATAGCCCGCGCCGCGCAGCCGCTCGACCAGCGCGGCGTGCGCGCCTGCTGCCCAAGCCATAGACTGCTCCCTCTGTGGGCCGGCTGCCCTGCTTTGGCGGCAGCCACGCGCCCAGACACTGACCTCTCGACGCCGGCGATCCGCCGGCCCGCGCCGCCATTATACCACGCCCGCGCACGCTCGCGGCGGCCTGTCTACAGATCGATCTCCTGCTGCCCGGTGATCAGCACGATCTTGTTGTTGTCGTTGAGCGCAGCCAGCTCGCGCAAAAAGGCCTGCACGTCGGCGCGGCGCTTCAACTCCACGCTGTAGACCAATTCGGTCAGCGTGCCGGCCTGGACAGTCTCCATGGCGACCAGGTCGGAACGCACCAGGTAGCGCCGAAAGACCTCGTCGAAGATCGTGGCGTGGGGCAGATCGCTGGCGAGGCGCACCTTGAGCAACTGCACCGCGGCATCCTTGGCAAAAAAGTTGTAGCGGTCCATGGCCCACAGCAGGGCGCAGATGACCACGGTCGAGACGATGCCCAGCAGATAGAAGCGCGTGCCGCACGCCATGCCGATCGCCATGGCAAAAAAGAGATAGCCCACGTCGCGCGTCTCTTTGATGGCGTTGCGAAAACGCACAATCGAAAGCGCGCCCACCAGCGTAAAGGCGCGCGCGATGTTGGAGCCGATGACCAGCATGATGATGCCCACGACCATCGCCATCAGCACCAGCGTCTGCACATAGGACTGCGAATAGGCCACGCCGCGATGCGTATCCCGATAGACCCAGCCGATGGCCAGCGCCAACACAAAGCTCAGGACAATGGTCAGGATCACATCCTGTACGGTGAAGACCTCGGTGGTGTCTTGAAGCGCGGCCAAGAGGCTGCCAAAATCCATGGAGTTTCTTATCCTATACTGGTGAGCGCCCTATCCCTACAGTGGCGGACACGATGACTGAATGCCATACACTCAATTGGCTGAACGCGCCGGCCTAGCGCTGCACGATCCGTTGGCGGCCGGCGATGGCCTTGCTGTGTTCCAAAACCAGACAGTATTTGCTGATGCGATAGAAGGTGCAGCGGTGCACGGCCAAGAGCTGTGCCAGCCAGCCGGGGACGTTGGTATTGGCTTTCACCTCCAGCACCATATAGCTGGGGTCAAAGACATAGCGGTTGGCGGCGCTGCTGCCCGAAAGCAGCGACAGATCATGGACACGCCCGCGCAAGTTGCTGTCGAAAGTGACGCGCAGGTCGGGGTAATACGCATCCCCCTCAAAGGCCATGCGCTCATAGGTGACGACGCAGGCCGGGCGCAGTTGCAGCGTGCGGTAGAGATAATAGACCTCTTGCAGCAGCGCGGCCTCCGCCCGCGCCGCCGCCAGGTCGGGAAAATCGTCAAAGGCGATGGCCTGTTGATAGGGCAGCGCCACACGCCGCTTGCGCATCAGGTTGTTGATGCGCTGTTTGACCTCCAAAAAGGCGGGCGTGTCGGGTGTGACGGTCTGCTGCCCATAGACGCGCACGCGCACCTTGCGCCGGTTGCGCTGGCCGTCGATCTTATCCCAATAGGCTTTGTAGTCCGGCGTGTCGTAATAGAGGCTGGTGATCGGATAGACCCCGCGCGCGTCGCCATAGGCGTCGAGCGTCATGCGCCCCTGCAGGCCGGCGATCAAGCCCTTGGCCTGTTCCCGGCGGATCAGATATTTCAACTCATAGCGCAGCGGGTTGCGCGGGCGGGCCATGACGCTACCGTGCCCCCGGCTCGTCGCCGCCGGGCGTGCCATAGAGCGTCTTACTCGCCCGCCAACAGGCGCGTGTGGTGGGGTCGGCGCAGCCCTCCACCAAGACCAACGAGTCACCCGCGCCGTCGGCGCTCAGCGGCCAGCCGCGTTCGTCGTCATAGCTCACCTGGGTGATGATCGACCCATCGGCGGCGTAGAGCGTCAACGTCTCGCCCTTGTCCGAAAGCTTGCCGCGATAGACGCCGTCGATCTCGACGTCGGGATAGCGGCGGCGGAAGCGTGACAGATCGCGCAGCAGGACAAAATGGCGGCCAGGCGCCAGCCGCGCTCCGTCGGGGAAGCGGTAGTCGATGCCCGTAAAATACGCGCCCGACAGATCCGCCGGGCCGTTCCCCACGTTCTTTAGCTCCAGAAATTCCATCTGCTCATCGCCATAGGGATTGTACATGATCTCGGTGATCAGCACCTGCGGCTGTTCGCCGCGCTTGGTGAATGTCGCTTCCTGCAGCGGACTCCACGCACCGTCTACCCAGGTGCGCGCCAGCAGACGGGCAGAGGTGTCGAGGCGCAGCGGCCCGGCATAGCGCAGCGCCCCCGCAGCCGGCGCGCCGCCGGGCGCACGCGGGTCGCTGCCGTCGATCGTGTAATAGACTACGCCGTTCGCCGCCGCGGACGCAGCCGGGAGCGTGGGCGTCAGGGTCACGGTCACAGCATCGGCGAACTCGCCATCCTTGAGCTGATCGCCGTGCGGGCTGAGGGCGGGCGGCGCCCATGCCGGCACATAGCCTGCCGCAACCATCAGGTCGAGCAGCCGCGCCGCGTTGCCCTCCATCTGCGCCAAGACAGCCTGGTTGGCGGCCAGCCAGTCGCCGCGACGGATCGGCGCTTCGGGGTAGCGAGTGTCGCCCCAGCGGGCCGACTCGCCCACAATTGCCGTGTCGATCTGGCGCTGCAGCGCCCGCCAGCGCGCCTGCGATGCGCTGTCGGTCAGCGCGCCGCCATCCCAGAGATGGCGATAGGCGCGGTCGGCAAAGGTCATGCGGAAATCCGGGTTGGCCCAGGCGGCTTCGAAAAGAAGCTGGATAATATTGGGGAAAGGCGCGCCGGGCAGCGGGTCCAGCGCCAGCCGGATCGCAGCGCCCTCTTCCCAGGTGGTTTCGGCATCCCACATAAAAAGCTGAGCGCGCCCCGCCGGATTCTGCACATCCACATACCAGTTGTTGATCAGCCAGTCCGCATTGCCTGCATACCAATTGATCAACACGTAGTCGCTGAACTGCACCGGGTCAAAAAATTCCAAAAAGGTGGCGTAGCGTTCCGGGTCGTCCAGCCCGCCGGCCTGGGCCAGTTCCAGCAGCCTGTCGAAACGGTCGGCTTGCCCGCTGACATAGCCGCTGTGGTTGATGCTCGCCCAGCGCGCCTTGTCCCCGCCCAAATAGGCCGCAGCAAACGACGCGTCAGGGCGCTCCACGATCTCATAGAGGCCCCAATACAAGCCATTCAAATAGAGATGGACAAAACGCCCATGCGCGGCAACGCCTGAAGTCGCCAGTTGTGTGGCGCGCGCCCAGGCATCGCGCAGATAGGTGGTTTTGCGATAGTCAACCACCCGCCCATCTTCAGGCACATAGCCTGCAAAGCTCCAATCCGAACCGGCGCGCAGCACCAGGGTATCAAAGCGGGTGACGTGCGCATCGGCAAAGACCGGATAATCCAGATAGGGCGCGCCATATTGGCGGCGGAAAAAGAGCCGGAACGAATGCTTGGGCATAAACTCCCAGCGCCCCGCGCCGCCCTGGATGCGCAAGCCGGCGTCGATCTGGAAGCCAGGCGCGCCGTCCGGCTCGATCCATTCCACCGAGACGGGGCGCTCGGTCTCGCGGCCGCGCGCCTGCGGGTCGGCGTAGATGTCCAGGTTCGCCATCTCCGTCACCAGCGAGAGCGAGGGGATCGAGCGCAGCCCTTGCGCCAACAGCGGCCCATCTTGCGGGTCGCCGACCACGCGGCTGTCCATGGCATAGTCGGCCTGCACCGGCGTGCCGGCCTGATAGGGGCCGCGGCTGATGCGATGTGTGCCCCAAGCGGCGGGCCAGCCGGGTGGGTCTGCCGCTTGGGCCAGCACGTCGGGCAGAAAGAGATAGCTTTGCGTCACCACGGACGAAGGCCGGTAGCCGTCGAGAAAGGCGACGGCGCGCAGCAGGGTGGTGTGGGTCAGCGTCAGCGGCTGAGTATAGACCGCGCCGGTTTCTGGGGTGGGCACGCTGCCGTCGACCGTATAGCGGATCTGCGCGCCGGGCATCGCCACCTGTAGCGCCACGGTGATCGGCGTCGAAACCAGCGCATGGGGCGCGCTCATAGTCACCGGCGGCAGCACGCCCTGCCAGGCCGTCTGGTCGCCGTCCACTGCGCCAGGCGTGGGGGGTTCCAGAAAGCGCGGCTCGCTGCGCCCGTCGGGCAGCGCCGCCAGCCCATAGCTGACATCTGCGACCTGGGGCGGGTATTCATAGACCGAGGCGTCGAGGTATCGGCGCGAGGTCGGCGGGTAGAGCGCCAGAAAGCCGCCGGCGCTGGACAGCCGGAAGTTGGTGTGCAGATAGAGACGCCCGTTCTCCGGCTCGATCTCCCGGCGGTTCTTGCCGGAGGCAAAGACCAGGATCACCTGCCCCGGCGCCAGCGGGAAGGAGCGAAAGGTCCATTTGTCAGTCTGGGTGGGGTCGTCGGTCAGCGTCCAGCCGGCGAGGTCGACCGTCTGGGCGCTGCGGTTGTAAAGCTCGATCCAGTCCGAGCGTTCTTGGTCGTCGTCGAGGATGCCCGCGCCGTTGGCCGCGGCAAACTCGGAGATGACCACGCTGCCGCGGCCGGTGGGCTGGTCCGGGTCGGCCAAGATGCGTTCCAGCCCCAGCACCAGACAGAGCGCCAGTGCGCCCCAAAAGAGCCAACCGGGCCGCCGTTTCATTGCCTCCACTGCCCCAGGCGCATCGCCCACGCTGTCTCAAACGCCGCGGCCGCGCCGCGCACCAGGTTCGTTCTCATCCCTCCTAGTGTACACGGGTGGGCCGCGTTTGGGAAATGTTCCGGCCTCCTGCCATTTCAGCAGATCACAAGACCGCGCAGCCCGCCTCTTCGCGCCGGATTTGGCATCCTGTGCTATACTGGGACGCTGGCTTCGGTCATCGTGAAAGCAAAGCACAAGGTTAAATATCCGTGGCAAAAGAACCAAGCAACGATAAACAAGTGATCTATTCGATGGTGCGGGTGAGCAAGACCTACCCGCCCAACAACCAAGTCATTCGCGACATCAGCCTTTCCTATTTTTACGGCGCCAAGATCGGCGTGCTGGGTCTCAACGGCTCCGGCAAAAGCACGCTGCTGCGCATCATGGCAGGCGTAGAAAAAGACTTCAACGGCGAAACGATCCTAGCCCCAGGCTATACCATCGGCTATTTAGAGCAGGAGCCGCAGCTCGACGACAGCAAGACCGTGCGCCAGGTCGTCGAGGAAGGCGTGCAGGAGACGGTCGACGCCCTGGCCGAGTTCGACGCCATCAACGCCCGCTTTGGTGAAGACCTCTCGCCCGGCGAGATGGACGAGCTGATGGCACGCCAGGCCGAAGTGCAGGACAAGCTGGACGCGCTCAACGCCTGGGACCTGGACAGCCGCCTGGAGCTGGCGATGGACGCGCTGCGCTGCCCCCCCGGCGAGACGCCGGTCTCTGTCCTTTCCGGCGGCGAACGCCGCCGCGTGGCGCTCTGCCGTCTGCTGCTGCAAGAACCGGATATCCTGCTGCTCGACGAACCGACCAACCACCTCGACGCCGAATCGGTGGCCTGGCTGGAAAACCATCTGCACAGCTATGCAGGCACGGTCATCGCCGTGACCCACGACCGCTATTTCCTCGACAACGTGGCCGGCTGGATTCTGGAGCTAGACCGCGGCTACGGCATCCCGTGGAAGGGCAACTATTCGTCGTGGCTGGAGCAGAAGCGGCAGCGGCTGGCGCAGGAGGAAAAGGCCGCCTCGGCGCGCCAGAAGACGCTGGAGCGCGAGCTGGAGTGGCTGCACATGTCGCCCAAGGCGCAGCAGACCAAACGCAAAGCGCGCATCAACGCCTATAACGACCTGCTCTCGCAGGAGATGGAGCGGGCGCGCGAAGACCGCGAGATCTACATCGCGCCGGGGCCGCGGCTGGGCGACGTGGTGATCCAGGCCGAGGACTTGACCAAAGCGTTTGGCGATACCCTGCTCTATGAAAACCTCTCGTTCGACATGCCGCCCGGCGCGATCGTGGGCATCATCGGGCCGAACGGGGCCGGCAAGACCACGCTCTTCCGCATGATCGTGGGGCAGGAGCAGCCCGACGCCGGCGCGCTGACGGTGGGCAGCACGGTCAAGCTGGCCTATGTCGACCAGAGCCGCGACGACCTGGCGCCGGACAAAACGGTCTGGGAAGAGATCTCCGAGGGCAATGAGCAGATCCGCATCGGCGAGCGGCTGGTCAACTCGCGCGCCTATGTGGCGCGCTTCGCCTTTGCCGGCACGGATCAGCAGAAGAAGGTGGGCGCGCTCTCCGGCGGCGAGCGCAACCGCGTGCATCTCGCCAAGCTGCTCAAGTCGGGCGCCAATGTGCTGCTCTTGGACGAGCCGAGCAATGACCTGGATGTCAACACGCTGCGCGCCCTGGAAGACGCCCTGGAAAGCTTCGCCGGGTCGGTGCTGGTGATCTCGCACGACCGCTGGTTCCTCGACCGCATCGCCACACACATCCTGGCCTTTGAGGGCGACAGCCAAGTGGTCTGGTTCCCCGGCAACTACAGCGAGTATGCCGAGGATCGCCGCCGCCGCTTGGGTCCCACTGCCGACCGCCCGCACCGCATCACCTATCGCAAGCTGCGCCGCGCATGATCGCGCTCGATCTGCACGACCGGGTGGCGATTGTCACCGGCGTCAGCCGCCGCGCCGGGATCGGCGCGGCGATTGCGCGGGCGCTGGCCGAAGCCGGGGCGCGCGTGCTGATCACCTACTACCGGCCCTATGATGCCGCGGTCTCCGGCCTGGCCGACCCGGATGGCCCGGAGGTGGTGCTGGCCGATCTGCGCCATCTTACCCCGCATGTGGCGAGCGTGGAGGTCGATCTGACCCAACCCGGCGCCGCACCGGCGATCTTCGACACCGCGCAATCCGCGCTGGGGCCGGTTTGCATCCTGGTCAACAACGCCACCCATTCAGAGCGTGACGGCATCGACGCGCTGACGGCAGAGGGGCTGGACCGGCACTATGCGGTCAATGTGCGCGGCATGGCGCTGCTCTGCGCCGAATTCGTGCGGCGCTGGCGCGGCGGCTCAGGCGGGCGCATCGTCAACCTCTCGTCAGGCCAGGGGGTCGGCCCGATGCCGGGCGAGCTGGCCTATGCCGCCACCAAGGGCGCGGTAGAGGCCTTCACCGCCAGCCTGAGCGCCGAGGTGGCGGCACGCGGCATCACGGTCAACGCCGTCGACCCCGGCGCGACCGACACAGGCTGGATGTCGCCAGACCTGAAGGCGCACATCCTAGCGCATGCGCCCATGGGCCGGGTGGGGCTGCCCACCGATGCCGCCCGGCTGATCCGCTTTCTGGCTTCAGATGAAGCGGCGTGGATCACCGGGCAGGTGATCCATTCGCGCGGGGGGAGCTAAGTACCGCAAGCTGTGACCGTGCCAAGAAATGAGCCGCAAAGAGCGCAAAGAATGCAAAGGCCGGAAGAGAGAAGCAAGAACGCGTAGGTGCGGTATTGTACCGCCCATTCTGGGCCATGCACCAGGGTGCGCGCCACAGGTACACCGAAAACCGTACCTACGCGCTGAACGTGGCATGCGCGGGAGAGCGAACACAACGCAGCCAGGGAAAGAGGGTCAGCCGCGAATGTGAAACCCGTGAAACTGGCCGGTCGCCTCTGCCCAGGTGGCGTCGACGCGCTCGACATCGGCAGCCGCGGGGCCGCGCTGCAGCCAGCCGAGGAACTGCTGCAGAGCGCGCTCCGGCCCCTCGGCCACCACCTTGACCGAGCCGTCCCACTGGTTGGCGACCCAACCGCTCAAGCTGAGTTGAGCGGCGCGCCTCTGGGCGGAGGCACGGAAGCCCACGCCCTGTACATAGCCGTGCACGGTTGCGGTGAGTTGGCGCATGGTGTGGTATGCCTTAGGCGTCGGCCAGTTCGGCCCAAGCTTCCATGGATTCCTCCAGCGTGCTCTGCGTATCGGCATAGGCCGCGCTAAGCTGCTGAATCCTCGTCAAGTCCTGGGCGTGGCTAGCCGATTGCAGGTCGTGTTCAAGCTGCGCCAGACGGCGCTCCAGCCGGTGGATCTCCTCCTCCATCTCGGCCAGGGCGCGTTCACGGCGGCGCGCTTCGATCTTGCTCTGGCGGTCGCCGTCTTGGCCGCGCCGCGCCTCGACGCGCTGCTCGGCGGCGCGCTGTCTGGCGGCAGCGTCGGCCTCCTGCCGCGCC
>QEUY01001040.1 GCA_003577365.1 Chloroflexota bacterium
GCTTCTGTCTCCTCCTTTCCCACGCGCCCGCGTTTAGGCGGTGTCGCCGACGTGCAGCGTCACAGGCAAGACGGTCTCCGGCGGCGCTTTGTCGCCGCGCAGAAGGGCGAGCAGGTGGTCGACCGCGGCCATGGCGACTTCAGTCCAGGGTGCGGACACGGTCGTGAGCGTGCGCGCCGGCGGCAGGACGGGGGGCACGCCGTCGAAGCCGACCACCGCTACATCCGCCGGCACCTGCAGCCCCAACGCCTCGCACTGGGCGATCACGGCGTGGGCGCAGAGGTCCATCCAACAGACGACCGCCGTTGGGCGGCGGTCGCGAGCCGCGGTCAGCATCTCGATCTCGGCCTCGGTCAGCCGGTGGTCATCATCCGTCTGGCTGACGGCGACGGTCATAGCGTGGTCGCCGGCGGCGGCGCAGAAGGCTTCCAGCCGGCGCTGCACCGAGGTGCGCCGTTCGCGATGGGTGCGGTAGAGGATGCGGCGATGGCCGCGGCGCACCAGGTGCGCCGCGATCTGGCGCGATCCATCCGCATCGTCGACCACGACGCAGGGGATGGCCGGGTGAGCGTTGGCGATGCCGACGATCGGCAGCGGCGAGGTATACAGTTTGTCCAGCGCCGGGCTGAGCGGCGAGCAGGGCGGCGTAGATGTCGGCGTCGCTGTCGCGCTCAAAGCTGCCAAAGAGCAACAGGTCTTGCTGATGGCGGCGGCAACTGCGCTGCAGCCCGTTGAGGATGGCGGCCGCAAAGGGGTGGGACGCGTTGAGCGTTTCATAGCCCGCATAGTAGCCGACGATATGGGTGCGGCGGTTGTGCAGCGCCTGCGCCAGCACGTTGGGGGTATAGCTCAGGTTGTGGGCGACTTCGAGCACACGGCGGCGGGTGGCTTCGGAGACGCGTGTGCCGCCGCGCGGCGAGCGCCCCAAGGCCACCGAGGCGGTGACCCGGTTGACGCCGGCCACATCGGCGACATCTTGCAACGTCACGCGCGGTTTTTTGCCCTGGATGGACATAGCGACCCTCGGCGCTGCGACTGGCGATGCGGGAGCGGGTTTGGGTGGAACTATACGGTTAGTTCAACGCGTACAGCCATCGTAGCAGAAGGCCAGACGCATGTCAACGGGCACGCGTTGACATCCGGACATAACTCAGCATAAGGCGAGAAGGCGCTTGCTTGACAAAGGGCGGCAGGTCGCCGTGCTGGGCTTGGTGGTCTTGGAGAATCGCATCCGTTGCCATCATGTCCAACAAGCGGCGCAAGCCGCGGGTCAGGATGAGTTTGCCGGGTGGACGATTACGGCGTTCCTCCCAGCCGCCTAAGCGGGCCAGCAAGCGCACTTCCGGCTGGTCGAGCGTGAGGCCCAACTGAAAGAGGAAGCCAGCGGCGACCCACGCCAAGGCGACCAGCGTGCGTACCGCCGCCAGCTTGAGCATTTGCACCTCCTCCAGACCAAAGGCTTGCTTGATGAACTTGAAGCTGTCCTCGACCGCCCAACGCTGCCGGTAAAAACGGAAGAGACGGAGGGCGTCATCAGCATCAGTAACCGGCCAGTCAGTCAGGAGCAGCCAAGGGTCCTCGATAGCCTGCTGGACCTTGACCTGCACGCACCAGACAGCTTGGGTGCGGCGCGGTTCCTTGCTCCCTTTGACCTTGGGCGCATAGAGACGGAGTGGCACTGCCGCCACCTCGACCGTCACCGGCTGTCGCTTGGGCTGCTTTTGTCCCCTGAGGCGCACCACCAACTCCGTTTGGAGCGTCGCCAAGGGCTGAAGATGGGCCAAGGTGGCCTCCAGATAGCGTTCTTCCCACTGTCCCTGTGGTGTGCGCCACTGCACCACTCGCCCCTTGTGCTGCACGCGCCAGACCACATGGCTGTGGGTGTGTTCCCAAAGCCACCACCAGACCTCGTCATTATCGAAGCCCCGATCCAAGACCCACGTCTTGTCGCCCGCAAAGTCGGTCAGGGCCGCTTCCGTGGCGGCCAACGCTTGTTGAATCTCGACGTTCTCACTGCGAAAGCCAGGCTGCTCGCTGCTGAAGAGATGATGATAGAGCAGTCCCCGTCTTCCCTCCGCACCGATCCCCAAGACGTTGAAGCTGCGGTAGCCGTTGACGAACTGCCCATTGAGCGCCTTGACCTTCATCAGGTGCTCTTGCGCCCTGGCCCCAGCCCGTCGCACTTCCATCCCATCCAGCACCAACACTAGTTCCTGACTGTCGGCTAGGGCAGTCACCCCCCGCTCACGCAGAACCGCCGTCAGATGCTCGGCGTCCACTTCACTGCGCTGCGTGCTCTCATTCATTACCAGTCGCCTCACCCGCCGTTCCCCATGCTTTACCGTTGCCAGTTCAGGGGGAAAAACGAGCGATCACTGCCGCCCTTAGACTCTTCCCGGCCATGATCCCTTCCAGCACCCCACGAAAGGTGCGCCGCGTGCGCCGATCTCCCATGAGGCCCTCATAACTGCCCAGGTAGCTCTCCCACGCCATTGCCTCTGCCACGGTTCCTCCTTCCTGCGCCTACCCACAACCTGATCCGCCCTTATTCTACCTCCATCTCTTTATGTCCGGATGTCAAGCAATCTTTGACATCCGGACATAACTCAGCATAAGGCGAGAAGGCGCTTGACAAAGGGCGGCAGGTCGCCGTGCTGGGCTTGGTGGTCTTGGAGAATCGCATCCG
>QEUY01000042.1 GCA_003577365.1 Chloroflexota bacterium
CACCCCCCATCTACGACATCGTCCTCGTCATCGACCAGTCCGGCTCGATGTGGGACTGTGGCGGTCAGGGGACCGACCCGGACCAGTTGCGCGTGGACGCCGCCCACCTCTTTATCAACTACCTGGGCGCCGATGCGGGCAGCAGCCGCTACCGACTGGCCCTGCTCCACTTCGGTGGGACGACGCGGCTCATGGCGCCGCTCACCGAGTTGAGGGATACGGCGGCGCGCGAACAGCTGATCATCGCCGCCAGCAACCCCGAACCCATTGGCTGGACGAACCCGCTTGCCGCGCTCCAGACCGCTCGCGACCTGCTCCACGACGGCGCCCTGCCCGGCAGCCGCCGTGTGGTGCTCCTCATGACCGATGGTGAACCCGCCTGGCCCGCCGGCCAGCCTTTGCCGCCGAACAGACCGACCTCTTCTTTGTCCACTTGCGCGCCACCGACACTCCCTGCGGGCGGCGCGCCATCGCTGAATGGCTCGACCTCTGGCAGCAGATGGCCGGCCAGACGCCCAATGGGGCGCTCTTCACTGCCATGCATGCCGATGACCTGGTCCCCATCTACCATGCCGTTGTTCGCCGTCTCACCGGCGCCAGCGACAGCCAGACCCTTGTCCAGGCCGCCGACCTGCCCGCCGACCAGCCGCTCCAGGTCTCGGTGCCTGTCACCGAGCCGCTCGCCAGCATGACCCTGGTGGTCGTCAAGGGCAATGCCGAAACGGTGGTCGTCATCCAAGACCCGGCCGGCCAACTGGCCGCACCTCTTGCGCCGGGCATCACAGCCGTGGGCGTGCAGACCAAACAAGAGGTGTGGCGCGTTGAACAGCCTGCGCTTGGCGTCTGGCAAGTCTTGCTCACCGGCAGCGGCAAGGTGACCGTCTGGCAGGATCGCGTCCGCCCGCCACCAACACCGACCTTGACAGCCACAGCCCCACCCACGGCAACGCCCACGCCTTCGGCTACCGCCACACCCAGCCCTACGCCAACGGATTCACCTACGCCCACGCCCACAGACACCGCCACGCCAACCGAGACACCCACGGAGACGCCCACCGCAACAGCCACGCCCACTGCTACACCCACAGACATCCCGACCGCCACCCAGACGCCAAGCGCAACGCCGACCGCCATCCCCCCGCCAACGGCTACGCCGCCACCTACACCCGCAGAGCCACCGCCCCCACCAGCTCCACCGCCGCGACCGTGGGGCTGGTACAGCCTGGGCGTTCTTTTCCTGGCAGCGTTGGGCCTGGTCTGGCGCCGGGCGAACAGCGGGCCGTGGCTCTACGGCGAGCTCAAGCCCGAAAGCGGCCCCAGCGACCTGGGTCCAGGCGCCGACTTGATCGAAGAAGACCTGAGCAGCCGGCGACGCCGGCGCCTGTGGCTGGGCATAGGCGGGCGCGGACAGTGGCGCCTGCCCGGCTGGCGCGGCCGCGCCGTGATCGAGCTCGATGCGCAGGGCCGTGTCTGTCTGGCGCCGGCGAACCGTGGCGGGGCGCGCATCACCGCTGGCGACCCGCCGCTGCTCAATGGCCACCCGCTGCTCCAGCGCACCCCGCTCAAGGATGGCGACCGGATCACCTGTGGCTCCTACCGGCTGCGTTTTGAAAACTTGTTGTGAAGCGTTGAAACCAAACCGCGGTTGCTTTGAACCCGGCAGTTTCTGCACCAGCAAAATGCTGGCTTCAAACAGAGCAAAGGATAAAGGAGTTTGACCGATGACCACTTCCACCACTTCCGCCGCACAAAACGGCGCCGGGATTGACGTACTGTTCTGGCCCGATGAACTGGACCCTACCGCGCCGCCTGGCGCAGACGGGGGCGCCGGCGCGGCGGGGCTGCGTGCCGCGCCGCCCCAAGATGATCTGGAGACGCAGCTTGCCCTCAACCAGTATGTCGCCCTGATCGGCTGGGGCGGCACCGGCAAAGAGATCCTGACCCAGGTCAAGGCGCGCTTTTGCGAGTCACACGGTGGTGTGCCCGACCATGTGTCGCTCCTCAGCTTTGACAGCGCCGACGAAGTTGTCACCGCCTACGACCATCGCAACAGCGCGGTGGTGACGCTCGAAAACGGGCGCGAGTTCTTTCGCCTGGAGCAGGTGCCGCTGGCCGGGATCAAGCGCAACCCCGAACGACACCCCGAAATTGTCGAGCGGCTCGGTCTCGACGTGCTCAACCGGATGCAGTGCTTACGCCAGTTGTTGGGCCGCGGTGAAGGGTTCGATAGTGCGCTGCGCACCAATGCCACGATCAAGGTCTTTATTGTGGCCTCCATGGCGGGCGGCCAGGGTGCCGGTGCGTTGATCGACGCGGCCTATGTCGTGGACGAAAAGCTGGCCGAACTGGGCACACTGGGCGACAGTCGCACGATCATCGGCGCGTTGCTCTTGCCGGGCGCCTTTCGGGAACACGAGGGCCAGCAGATGCGCGCTAACGCCAGGAGTCTCGTGGAAGAGGTCAACGCGCTCATGCTGGGCAAACAGCGGTTCACCGCCGCCTACCCCGGCAGCGAACCGGTGGATAGCGTCGAGCCGCCCTTTGACTATGCCCTCATCTTTGACGGCATCGACGAGAATGGCCGCAACTGGCCTTCTCAGGGCGCTGTGTGCGGGCTGGCTGCCCAGACGCTCTGGCTGCTCGCCAGCAGTGCGGTTGGCATGCACCAGATCAACAGCATGTTGAACAAGTTGGATGTGCTGACCGGGCACAGCGAGGCCGGTTACGGCTCTTATCTGGGTACTGCCGGCCAGGCTACCATCCGCTTCCCGCGCCACGAGGTGGTGGAACGCTGCAGCGTGCGCCACAGCCAGGCCATGATCGCTGCGCTGACCGCCCCGCGCGACCCCCAGCAGACGCTGCCACTCTCACCCTGGAGCGCGGCCGGCGCGCTGAGCGCGCTGCGCAGACAGGTGCAGACCGGCGAAGACGGCGCACCCATCACCGTCACGCTGACGGCGCCGGCCGCGCTCGACCAGTTGCCGGTGGAAGAGATGCCGTTGCGGGCGCGCGGCTATGTCGATAGCTTCTTTCGTCTGCGCATCTCCGAGAAGTATTTTGCCCAGATGAAGAGCCAGGCCGCCACGCTGGCCCGCCAGCACGCCCACGAGTTGGGCGCGCAACTCAACAGCCTGCTGACCGCCGGTCGCTTTGACGCGGCCCGTCACTGGCTCGGCGCTAACATTGTAGCGCTCGAAGCCCAGGTGCGCACCCTGGCGCAGGAACAGGCCCGCCTGGGTGATGAAGTGCAACAACAGCAGCAACATCTGCAAAGCGCCGCTGAAGCCCTGGAACGAGCGCCCGAAGGGATCATCCCCTTTCTGCGCCGGGGTGCGGTGCGCAGCGCCCTCTCCACCTATCTGGCCGAGGCCAACACGCTGGCGCGCAGCCTTCTCGAACAGCGCGCCACCGATCTGGCCGCCGAACTTGTGCGCCAACAACTCGCCTGGCTGCAAACGCAGGCTCGCACCCTCGACCTGCTGATCGCCCGTCTCCACCAGGCGCACGAATGGCTCACCACCCACGAGGCGGCGCTGGCCGGGCGCAGCGAGGGTGGCGTCGAGCGTTCGTTGGCCCGCCCCGCGCTGATCGACTACTTCTATGGGCGCTATGCCGGCGCCGCGGCGGCCGATGCCCAACTCGCCATTGCCCAAGGCTCCGGCGTTGCGCGATGGGCGCAACAGAGCCCAGAACAGATCGCACGCCACTTGATGCAAAGCGCCGCTGCCACCTTTGCGCCCATCCTGCAATGCACGGTGGAGGATGTGCTGCAGCTGCTTTGGGGCGAACGTTCGGCGGAACAGTGGGTAGAGCGGCTCAAGGCCTGGGCGGCTGCCGCCTGGAACATCGACCGCTCGTTACTCAAAAGTGGCGGCGCCGCTCTCGCCAGCTTTTTTACCATCGGCGTGCCCGACGCGGCGGCGAGCATCTTCGCCGGCTGCGGCCACACGCTGGTCAGCACGCGCGATGTCGAGCGCATCATTGTGCTGCGCACCGTCTATGGCGCTTCGTTTGATGCGCTCAAGCCCTTTGTTCTCTGGCAACGGGCCTACGAGCGGCTGGCCTCCCATCGCCCTCTCCACGTGCTGCGCGACTTTCACCGGCGCGATGACCGCAGCGAGCAGATCTTTGCCCTTGGGCTGGTCTTCGATTCCATCTATCAGGACCACACCTGGTACTACCACCGCCCGGCCGACCCCCTGCGCCAGCCGATCCGCCTCGGCAATGGTCGCGCCAATGCTCTGGCTGCCTTCCACCAGCGCAGCGATTTGCAGCGCGACGTGATGAGCCGCATCGAGGCGCAGATCACCGCCGACGGCGTCAGCCAGGCCGCTGCCCGCATCGAAGCCTGGGTCAACGAAGGGGGCGCCGGCGATGATGAAATGCTCAACCGGCTGCGTGTGGCTGCCCGCGCCTACCTACAACAGTTGCGCGGCTTGTAAATGAGCGCCTGGCAATAACTTCCTGGGCTGATAAGTGATGAGTGATAAGTGAAGAAAGGTCATCGCTCACTCACCATACATCACTTATCACGCACCACGCCTTGCAAATTCGAGGTGACGATGACTCCCTATCTATTACCACGCGTCTTGTTGATCACTGCCGGTGAGAGCGCCGCGGTGTTGGCTGGCGAGGTAGATGCGCTCAGCTGTGAGTGGCTGCGAGTGGCGCCGCCCTTGCGCCGGCTCGCCAGCGCCGCGGGCAGCGCAGCACTGGCCGCGATCTGTGATGAGTTGGCCTCCGCTCAACTGGCCGCAACGTTGCGCCACGCTGGGTACGAACTGGCGACGAGCGATGCGATCCTGGTCTGGCTGCTGATCGACACCCAGCACGCGACGCCCCCCGGCGCCGCCGGCAACGCTCCCGCCGAACTGCTCAACGCCGTGACCGAGACAGTCTGGCGCCGGTTACGGCTGCCCGTGCAACACCATGCCCTGCTGCTGGCCGAACCCGACGACGACGTGGCGGCGTGGCTGTATGCGCTGCGCGCACCGGTTGTCAACCAGGTCTGGCTGGCCGGCCCGGTCAACCATGACCATCTGCGGCTCGACGAAGAGGAGTGGCGCGGCCAGGCCGCAACGGCACTGGCCGCGATGTTATGGGGCGCGCTCCCCCGCCAGCAGCAGGAGCAGACCGAATGGCAGTTGCGGATCGCCGGTGCCGCGGCCTGGCCCTCACCTCGCCGGCCGCTCCAACAGTGGCTGGCTACCCAGTTGGTGCGCACTGCGCTGTCCGCGCTGCTGCGCCCGTCTCATGAGGACAAAGCCACCCCCATCGCGCAGCCGGTCACGTTGGCCCAACAGGCCCAGACGTTGAGCGCCTGCCAACCACCGGCCACTGCGCTTTTGCGCTGGCCCGAACGCCGCCCGGCCTGGCACAACTTGCCACAATTCGCCGCCCACGTCGTGGCCGCGGCGCTCCACCAGGCCGGACGGCGTACCCCGGCGGCGAGCCAAGCCCGCGAGCAGTGGTTGAGCGAGCAGCGCGCTGGCTGGGAGGCACAGTCGACCCGACTGGTCGCTGCGTGCCTCGGCATGGATGCAGCGTCGCCCGGGCTCTCTCTCCTCGGTGGCGAATTAGAACGCCTGCAAGGTGTACTCGCAGCCCAGAGCGCCACGGCTGCCCGTTGCCTTGCCAGCGCCGTTCAACAACTTGAACGCAGTCAGGAGCGGTGGGAGGCGAGCCGGGACTGTCTGGCCGCCCTTTGCGCCGGCTTCCCGGTACCCTCGCTCGCTGGTTGGCTGGCCGCGCTGCGCCAACCCTGGCGCTGGCCGGGCTGGCTCTGGCGGTACCATATCGATCTGCCGCGCACGGTGCAGACACTGCTCGAAGCCGCGGCCAGTCTGGCCCAGGCGCAGGCGCATGAGGCCGACTGGCGCGCCTTGCATACGCTGCAATTGAGCATGGTGCAGCACGTACAAGAGCAGGCGGAGAGAGTGGCAGCGCTACTCGACCATCTGGATCAGATCGACGCCGCTCTGGCCCGCCAGCAGGACCAACTGGCCGCCCAACTCCCGCCCCCGTGGAACGAGGAGCGACTAAACCGCCTGGCCGGCCAGTTGGTCCCATCGATGCCGGCCCTGTTGCACGAGCTGTTGTCTGAGCCAGAACCGCTGCTGAGCGCGTTGGACACGGCAGCAGACGCTCGGGCGCGCTGCTGGCAGGAGCAGGTCGCCGAGTGCTTGGCACAGCGTTGGCCCTGGTCGGTGCTCGACTGTCTGCGGCTGGCGCTGGCAGACCCTGGCGCGGCCCAGCCCTCGCCCGATGACATGGCCTGGTGTGACTGGCTCACGGCCTGGATACAGCGTGTGCGCCCGCTCTGGCCCCGGCCCGAACTGCCACCCAATACCCGCACCCACCAGTGGCTGCTTACGCCCGGCCTGCAGCCCGACGATACAAGCGCCGCTGCCGCCGGCTATGCCCTGTTGCGGGCCTGGGCAGAACCGCAACCCCAGCTCAACCTGGCGTCGCACCCCATGGAGGGTCTGCTGGCGCTGACCTGGGTGACGCTCGCCACCGATGAGGAGGGACGCCAGCGCGCACCTATCTAGCTGGAGTAGAACCTGTGAGAGATAGCAACGACCCCTCCCTGGCCGCGCCTTGGGGCACCCGCCCTCTGGACCCAGGTTGGGGAGGGAACTGTCACAGGGCAGACGAAGATGCGATTCCTCCCCTAATCTGAGGGAGGTTAGGAGAGGGTAAAACAGTGGAACGCAAAATTATCTTGTTCGGCGTAGGATGATCTGAAAGAGAGAAACCATGAACAGAATCTTGCTCAACCGGTTGTTGGAA
This sequence comes from Chloroflexota bacterium, assembly GCA_003577365.1. Classification (GTDB taxonomy): domain Bacteria; phylum Chloroflexota; class Anaerolineae; order Caldilineales; family Caldilineaceae; genus QEUY01. The sequence goes on from QEUY01000042.1 coordinate 6,793, forward strand.
AGTCTGCGCCACGCGTGGGGTCATGCGGAAGGAGGGGACCGCCCGTCCGCGCCGGGGCGAGACGGCGTCTTTTCTGGCTACACGGCGTCACCGTGGTCTCATCTCTGGGGGCGCAGCCCCGAACTACTCAATGTCGAAGACGAAGTAGCTGGCGAACGGCAGGGGCGGCTGGTGGTCTACAGCCAGCAGGGTGCGCTCTGCAGCACGCTGTTGGGGCGGCTGCGCCAACAACCGCCAACACCCATCACCGGCGTCATTGCGCGCGAAGGCTTCTTCACCCTGGTTGACCTGTCGACCACCGGGCCGCGACCCGGCGACCAGCAACCCCATACCGGCGAGGGCGCGGCAGATGAGGGGTGGGCCTCGGCGTGGGAGTGGAGCGACAGGTGGGCTAGCCCCATGGATGCCGCCGACCTGATGGCGGAAACCGGCGCCGGCGCCGACCTGCTGCTCTTTCTCTTTGCCGCCGAAGCGGGCTGGCAAGAGAGCGACGCCCGCTGGTTTGCCCGCCTACGGGCGCTCAGCGCACCGGTGTTGCCGGTGATGATGGTGACTTCGCCCGCCGGCACTGATGAGACGCTGTTGAGCCACGTGCGCCAGCAACTGGGCGTGCGCCCGGTCATGGTGATGTGTGCAGACCCAACAACGTGCTCGCCCACCGCAGACGGCAGCGAGCCAAACGCCCCCACCACGCCCGCAACGCCGCCGCAAGACTTGCTCGGGTTGGTAGAGAGGATGCTGGCGCTACGACCCCGCCTGGCGCTGGCGCTGGCGCAAGAGGCGCCCGCCTGCCGCCGCCTGATCGCACAGCGTGTGATCCGCACCGGCGCACTGGTGACTGCGCTGGTCGGCTCGGAGCCGATCCCGCTGCTCGACCTGCCGCTGCACGTCGCCATGAACTGGCGGGTGGCGCTGCAACTGGCAACCATCTATGGTCGCCCTGGGCTCGACTATCGCAGCCGCGAGATGGTGGGCGCGGTGACGCTCAACCTGGCCGTGCGCTATCTGGCGCAACAGGCGCTCAAGCTTTTGCCCCTCTTTGGCTGGCTGTTGAGCGGCGCCTTGAGCGGGGTAAGCACCTTTCTCTTGGGCCATACGCTCTTGCGCTACTACGAAGAAGAGCGCCTCTGGCCTACGGCGCCACCGGTCTGGCGGGTAACGTGGTGGCTGGGTGGTCTGAGGTTGAGGTGGCGGCGGAGGAAAACGCCATGAGCGCATGGTCGTGGTGGCGGCGTCTGTGGCCGGCGCAAACCGACGACTCGGCGACAGACGCCAGCGTCTTTGCCTCCTCGCCGCAGCCCTCCACCGGCTATGCCACGCCGTTGGATGGCGCCGAGGCGGTGTTGGCCGAGCCACCCATGAAGCCGGCGGGCATTCTACGCCCGCAGCCGCCGGAGCGGCTATTTTCACAGCGGCGCTTACAGCAGGCGTGGCTGGCGGTGAAACAGGCCGGCGGCGGCGCTGGTGTGGATGGCGTCACGCTGGCGGAGTTTGCCCGGCCAGAAGGCGGCCATCTGGAGCGGTTGCGCCGCGAGTTGGTGGCCGGAAGCTACAAACCCCACCCGGTGCGCCAGGTGCTGGTGCCCAAGCCGGGGGGTGGGCTGCGTGCGCTGGGGATCTGGGCCCTGCGCGACCGCGTGGCCCAGCGCGCCGTCTATGACTTGATCGCCCCCAGCTTTGAGGCCATCTTCTTGCCATGCAGCTTTGGCTTCCGCCCCGGTCGCAGCGTTGCCGATGCGGTGCGACAGGTCTGCGCCCATCGCGACCAGCACCTGCGCTGGATTTTGGATGGCGACATCTATCACTGTTTTGACGAGATCGACAGCACGATCTTGATGCCGCTAGTGCGCCGCCGAGTGCGCGACCCGCGGCTCCTGCGCTATGTCCACGGCTGGCTCAAGGCGGATATCTTCAACAGTATGGATGGGGCATCGCAGCAGGCAGGCGTCGGCCAGGGCAGCGTGCTCTCACCGCTGCTGGCGAATGTCTATCTGCACGAGATGGATGTCGCGCTGACCAGGCAAGGTCTGGCATTGGTGCGCTACGCCGATGATTTTGTAGTCTGCTGCCGGCGCAAAAGCGAGGCCGACGCCGCCCGCCAGGCCGCTGCCGCAGTTCTCAAGACCCTCCGCCTACGGCTCCGTCCCGACAAGACGGGCATCGTCCATCTGGATGAAGGGCTGGAGTGGCTAGGCTATTTCTTTCTGCGCAATGAGTGTTATCCGCTGCGGAGAACGCAGAACGTAGAACGTAGAGCGGGGAGCAGGGAACAAGGGGATATATGATGACTGTACTCTATGTGAAGGAACCCAATGCGGTAGTGCGCCGTGTGGGCGAGCGGGTGGTGGTGGCGCGGCGCGAGCGGGGACAACGCCGTGAGGAGATCTTGGCTGACCTGCCCGTCCAGCAGGTGGAGCAGGTGGTAGTCTACGGCTATCCGCAGTTGACCACGCAGGCGGTGACGCTGTTGTTGCGCCATGGGGTAGACATCGTGCTGCTGACGCCCAGCGGCGGCTATATCGGCGTCACCCGCCGTGAGGGATCGCACTTCGCCCGTCTGCGCCAGGCGCAGTTGTTGATGGCCGCAAACCCGCAGCGGGCGCTGCGCATGGCCGTGGCGGTGGTAGAAGCCAAGCTGGCCAATCAGCGCAACCTGTTGCGGACGCTGGCCGGCCTCCAGCCGGCGCCGGTCGCTGCCCAACTGGAACGGGCCGCGCAGGGCATCGAGCAGATGCGCCGCCGGGTCGCTGCCGCGGCCAACCTGGATGGGGTGCGCGGATATGAAGGCCGCGGCGCCGCCCTCTATTTTGGGGCCCTCCGGCTGCTGTTGGACCGCTCCTGGTCCTTCGGCGGGCGCCAGTTCTATCCGCCCCCAGACCCGTTCAACGCCCTGTTGAGCTTTGGCTATGCCCTGTTGCAAAAAGACATCGAGACAGTGGCGCAGCGCGTTGGGCTTGACCCTTATGTGGGTTGTCTGCACGCGCTCGAGGATGGTCGCCCGTCGCTGACGCTGGACCTGATGGAAGAGTTCCGTCCGCTGGTGGTGGACTATGCCATGTTGCACCTGGCGCTGGGTGGTCAGGTAAAACCGGCCGATTTCACCTTCACTGGGCGGGCGGAGCGCCCGGTGGAGATTGGTCCCCAACTGCTGCCCGCGGTCATCAACGCCTATGAGCGCCGCGTGGGACAGGCGCTCTTTCACCAGCCGAGCGCCGGTCTCAACCCGCTGCGTCGCTGTTATGAGCTGCAAGCCCGGCTCTACGCCCAGACCGTTTTGCAAGAGCAGCTCCGGTATCAGGGCATGGTGGGGTGAGGGAGGAAGGTAGAACGGGGAGCGTAGCATGGAGGGTAGGGAATCATGCAAATTGGTGACGATCATGTGGAATTTCCATAAGGTGCGGCTGGCGCGGGTTTGGGTCTTTTGCGATGGGGGCCTGAGCGTGGCTGATTATGGTGATGCACCCAGGCCGGCGCCGGCGCTGGAGTTTTCCCCTGGCTGTGGTGCGCTGGTGCGCAACGACGACGGTGCGATTTTGGACTGGGCCTGGCGCACGTTGCCCCAGGTGACGAGCGTCGAGGCTGAGTATGCCGGGCTGCTGCTGGGAGTAGAGTTGGCGCGGCGCCAGGCAACAAACGAGGTCATCTTTGTCATGGACAGCGCCGTGGTGGTGGGGCAGATGACGGGGCGCTTTGCGGTCAACAGCCCACGCTTGCGCCGCTGGTACCGGCAGGCGTGCGAGGCGACCCAGCGACTGCCCAAGGTAGGCTTTCGCCACGTGCCGCGCGCATGGAATCCGCTGGCCGACGCCCTGGCGCGCCAGGCCGGTCTCCCCTGGGCCGCCCTGCGCGCCCAGTTGGAAAAAGAATAACCGAGGAGCACCCATGGGCAAGCCAGACCTGCCGGCCTTGAGCCAGCCGCTGGACGGTGCGACGCCGCGACGCCGCACCCAATGGATGGTGATCAGCTATGACATTACCGATGACAAACGGCGTACGCGGGTGATGAAGGTCTTGGAAGGGCACGGCCGCCGTGTCCAATACAGCGTCTTTGAATGTGACCTGCGCCCGGAAGTGTTGGAAAAGCTGCGGGCGCGCCTGCTCAAGCTCATCGACGCCAACCAGGACGACCTCCGCATCTACCCGCTCTGCGAAAACTGCCTGGCCAAGACCCAGATGCTCGGCCGCGCCAAACGCTATGAACGGGCCGGCCATATCATAACGTAGAACGTAGAGCGTAGAACGTTCTGCGCTCTACGTTCTACGTTCTACGCTCATTATCCGGTCGAGGCGGAAGAGCAGAAATTTGCCGCTGGTGTGGCATTCGCCGCGCAGATAGGCGACGCCGCGCCGTTCTTCGATCCAGGCGGGGGTGACGGTGCGTTGGGTGACCAGATTGCGGCCCGCGCTCCAGTAGCGTAGCTCCACCGGCTGTTCGTCGGCAATGGCCTGCTCCAGGTGTGGGCGCCAGCGGTCGGGATCGCCCGGCTGGGGCGGGGCCGGCGCATAGCCACCGTCGAGTAGGTCCGCCAGGGATTGGGTGAGCGTTTCGAGATGCAGATGGAGTGCGGCCTGTTGGGCCGGGCTGATCTGCGCATAGAGCGCCTGGACAAGCGCCGTGGGCATCGGCAGGGGCAACGCGAGATAGCGTCCCAATACGGTATAGAGTTGCGCCGCCAGCCAAAGCTGGCCGGCGGCGGGGCCGGCCAGCGCGCCGGATAACGTCGCGCCGGCTGCTGCCTGTTGTTGGATGGGGGGCGCCAACGCCCCGACGCTGGGCGCAAAGCCGGCCTTGCGCAACAGGAGCACAGCGGCTTCTAACTCGCCATGCCAGGGCGCAGTGGTGCGGCTGAGCGGGTCGCCCAAGAGATGGGCAACGAGCGGCGCCTGCGCATAGAGTTGCGCCAGTTGGGCCGGCGTGTCGGTTTGCAACACCGGCAGCCAGAGCAGCCGTGGTTGGCCGCCTTGAGCGCTCCATGCGGCCAGCGTTGCCTGCTGCGCCGGCGTGAGGCAGACTCCCAGCGCGGCTAGCGTCTCGACCAGCGCGGGCAGCCCATCGCCATGGGCTGTCGCATGGGCCAGCGAAGCGGGCGTCAGGCGCAATTCGTGCAAGGCTTCCCCGCCTGCCGTCACCCGGATGGGCGCCGGCTTCTGTTCCGTATAACGGGCCAGGCGAGCAACCAACGCCGGCTGGGTGCGCCAGGGGAGCGCAAGCCGCCACGCCGTAGCGTCGTCTTCAGAAAAAACGGTCTCAGCGAGCAGGGCAGTCGTCGTCCAATTCTCAGCGGGGGCGAGCGTCTCATCCGCGGCGCTCTCGTCCGTCGCCAGGAGCCACCGCCCGGCAGGGGTGAGGCGATACACACCAGTGGTAGCGCCGGCTGCTGGGAAATTAGACCGCCGGGCGGCCTCAGGGCGCAGCGGATGATCTGGGTTGCCGTGGTCCAAAATCTGTGAAATCTGCGTAATCTGCGGCTGAGCGTCATCTTCACCGCCGGCAGCGACCGGAACAACGGTTTCCACAAGCCCCAACAGGCTCAACCAGGTGCAGGCATGTTCTATCGCCCGGTCCACTTGGGCAAGCGACTCAAAATGAGCCGTAAAGAAAGTATTGAGGCCAGCTTCTTGCCCGACGAGCGTGTGGGTGAGGGTGGCGGGGGTAAAGGCTGCGGGCTGGCGGGCCAGATAGCGCCAGAGGGTGGGCAGCCAGGGGGATGGGGGCGTTGGCGGCTCGTCGCCGCCTTGATACGAGTGGCGCAGCGTGGGGCCAGCGTCGCGCCAGGCGTAGACAAGCATACGCCACTGGTCCACGGGTGATTCGGCCAGCCAGCGCCAGCCCGCGGGGGTCACCTCGCCTTGGTGGAGCAGTTCGGCAGCCACGGCCAGCAACATCAGCCGGCGCAGATAGGGTATCTGCTTGTGCGTGGGGCGAGGCGGCAGGGCGAGAGGCCGGCGCAACTGCTGTTTAAGCTGTTGCAGCGCGGTGGGTTTGAGCCAGCGCGCCGCGGGCTGGTGGCAGACTCCTGGCGTAAGGCAGAGGATAAGCAGACGGCTCATGTCATGCAGCAGCGCAAGCGGAGTCTCAGGTCGGCCGGTGGGCGGCGGAAGCGAGGGGAGGAGATCGCTCGGTACGTGCGGCTGTAAACGTGAGATGAGGTCACCTGGGATGCCAAGCCGGGCGGTGCGCGACCAGGGGCGATTGTCGGTGGGGTAGAGGAGACCTCGCTCATAGAGCAGTTCGGTGACTGAGGAGGGCTCGCGACGGGTCCGGTGCAGACGGAGCGACCCATATTCGCCGACGATCAGGCTGAGGGGGGCGGATCCCAGTGCGAGCAGACGGCTGAGTGCGGTGCGGGCGGCGACGGGCAGATGAGCCAGCGTCTGAGCAGTGCGGGCGGGGTCGGCCCAGTGCCCGGCTACAGCGGCGCGCCAGTGGTCGATCCGGTCGGCGGGTGCAGGCGCACCGAGCGTACGCGCCATGCGCCGGACCTGGTGGTAATTGAGCCGCTGGAGCAAGGGAACAAGGTCGTGGGCGGTAGACATCATGGTTGACTTTCCCTGGTCATCGCTGTATACTGTCTCTTGAAAACGGGTGATGGGCGATGGTTGGACAGCGCCCTGGAACCCGGCGCAATCCATGTGCAGCAACGGGTCGTCCTGCATAAGCATAACAAAAAAGGGCAAATGGGACACTTTTTGGGCAGTCGTTCAAAAACAAGGTCAACGTATCGCTCACAGGAGCGGCGCAGACCGGCCAGGAATCCCCGCCAGGGGACTGAAACTTGGTCACCGGATCGATAATCCTAAGGCCTCTCAGATAGGTCAGAGGAGTACGAATCCCCGCCAGGGGACTGAAACTCAAATTATGAACGACATGACTCGGGCAGCCAGATGTGTCAGAGGAGTACGAATCCCCGCCAGGGGACTGAAACTTTGGCTTTGTCCGTGGACCATGATCCGCAAGTACCAGGTCAGAGGAGTACGAATCCCCGCCAGGGGACTGAAACTTGGTATAGAAGGCAGAATGCCATCCAGCCACAACACGTCAGAGGAGTACGAATCCCCGCCAGGGGACTGAAACTATAGAGTTGTCGGGATTAACAGTGCAACACCAGCAAGTCGTCAGAGGAGTACGAATCCCCGCCAGGGGACTGAAACTCTTTGGTTCCCTGCTCACCGTTGAAACTCCACGCAACGTCAGAGGAGTACGAATCCCCGCCAGGGGACTGAAACATAGGGGTTACCAAGACCACCATGCCTTCTTCCAAAGGGTCAGAGGAGTACGAATCCCCGCCAGGGGACTGAAACGCGTCCATCAGGCTGAAGGGCTGACTATGGCCTTCAGGTCAGAGGAGTACGAATCCCCGCCAGGGGACTGAAACAGTGCCCTGCGCGGGCCGCGCCTCATCTTTCGTCTGCGGGTCAGAGGAGTACGAATCCCCGCCAGGGGACTGAAACCAGCCACCACCGACCGTGCCGCCGACGCAGCCACCAGTCAGAGGAGTACGAATCCCCGCCAGGGGACTGAAACTTTTATGTCATGTTCTCGACCCTGATATTCACGGTCAAGTCAGAGGAGTACGAATCCCCGCCAGGGGACTGAAACCTGGAATCCACACAGCAGCCAACACTACAGCCATCACGTCAGAGGAGTACGAATCCCCGCCAGGGGACTGAAACCCT
>QEUY01000043.1 GCA_003577365.1 Chloroflexota bacterium
GCCATGATCCCGATATTGGCGGCGTCGAGAAAATTCGGCGCGATGACCGCAAAGACGGCGAAGACCACGATCAGGACGATAAAGGCACGGGCATGCAGCAGCATCTGCTGCACGTCGGCCTTGGTCCATGTCCGGGTTTTTTGGATGGGGCCGGCGGCAATTTGGCTCATAGAGGGTCAGTTCCTGAGATGGCAGCGGACGGCGTGTGGTTCGACGAAACGAATGTAGCAGATGCCGCCGGGGCAGCCGTACTCAGACCATGCCCAACGGCGGAGGCTGCCACCAAGGCCGCTTCGCTGGCCTGCTCACGCAAGAACTCGGCGGTGATGGCGCCGCGGCTCATGACGAGGATGCGGTCGGCCATGGCGAGTACCTCTTTCAACTCCGAGGAGATGAAGAGCACGCCATAGCCTTGGTCGGCCAGGCGCGCCATGATCGAGAAGATCTCAGACTTGGCGTTGACGTCGATGCCCCGGCTCGGCTCGTCGAGCAGCAGCACCTTGGGCGCGGTGAGCAGCCCTTTGGCGACCACGACCTTTTGCTGGTTGCCGCCGCTGAGCGATGTGATGATCTGCCCCGGCGAGGCGACGCGTACCGAAAGCTCTTGGATCAGGCGCGCCGTCGCGGCCTTTTCCTTGGCGCGCACCAGATGGGGCAAGAGGCCGCCCAGGTAGTTTTGCAGGCTGGCCAGCAGCATGTTGTGCTCGACCGAGGCCGTCTGCACCAGCCCGTCGCGCTGGCGGTCCTCCGGCACCAGCACGATGCCGGCCTCGATGCGCTCGGCTACGCTCTGGGCCTTGACCAACTCGCCACGCAGATAGATACGTCCTGTGGCGGTGGGGTGGCGGCCTGCCAAGCACTCGAAAAGCTCTGAGCGGCCCGCGCCCATCAGCCCGTAGATGCCGACGACCTCGCCTTCGCGTACGGTGAAGGAGACATGGTCGACGGCATAGCCGCCGTGGCGCGGCAGCGTCATCTCCTCGACGCGCAGCAGCTCCTGGCCGGCCGCGCCCGCCTGTTTGCGGAAGAGCGCCGCCGGGTTCTTGCCGACCATCTTCTCGATGATCCAGGCGACATGGATGGCCGCGATGCGCTCCTCTGCCACAAGCCTGCCATCGCGCAGCACGGTGATGTAGTCGCCGATCTGTGTGATCTCCTCCAGTTTGTGCGAAATGTAGATGATCGAGACGCCCGCCGCCTTCAACTCTTGGATCACCTTAAAGAGCACCTCGACTTCGGTCTGGCTCAACGCCGAGGTGGGTTCGTCCATGATCAACACACGCACATCTTGGGCCAGCGCCTTGGCGATCTCCACGATCTGCTGCTGGCCGATACGCAGTTCGCTCACCAGGGTATCGGGGTCAATCGAGTGGCCCAGCCGCTCGACCAGCGCCCGCGTCTGGCGGCGCTGCTCGGCGCGATTGATGACGCCGTTGGGCGCCAGCTCGCGGCCCAAGAAGACATTCTCGGCGACGCTGAGGTTGGGGCAGAGGTTGAGTTCCTGGTAGATGATGCCGATGCCCAGCTTTTCAGCATCCTGGGTCGAGCGCAGGTGGATCTCCCGGCCCGCCATGCGTAAGTGCCCGCTGGTGGGCAGTTCCACGCCGGCCAGGATCTTCATGAGGGTGGATTTGCCCGCGCCGTTTTCGCCGACCAGCGCATTGACCTTGCCCTGATAGACATTGAAGTCTACCTTGTCGAGGGCGACCGTGCCGGGAAAGACTTTGGTCACCTGCTCGGCACGCAAGATGACACCCGCTGTGTCTGAGGCGGGTTGAGCATGCAGCGGATTCGAGGTGGCAGCCGATACAACCGTCTCCATCGCACTACTCCATCACACTGATCTGGACCGGGACGACGACGATCTCGCTCAGGTCCACGTTGACCAGGTTAAAGGTGCGGATGCTGGTCGCGCCATAAAACTCCAACTGCTTGCCCACAAGGTTCTGTTTGTCCAGCGGTTCGAGCACCTCTGTCGCCACGCGCGTGTTGATCTCCTTGGCGACCTTGCCGTATTCGGTCTGCTCGCGAAAGTCGCCGAACTGGATGAAGCCCACGGCGTCGCGTACCGCGGTGACATCACTGGGGATACGCGGCCCCAGATAGAGCTTGACGGCAACAGGGCCGGAATAGTCGTCGAGGGCGAGGGTCATGCTGCCGGCGCGCGATTCGGTATCGACGGCCGTCACCGTGCCTCGGCCCTTGACCAGATAGACGTGCGCCTCGCCTACGGTGATCGAACCATATTCGGTGGCAACCTCGGTCAATTGGCCTTTTTGCGCGATCCCTTTGTCGTCCACCTGGATTGCCGAAAGGATGGTCTGCAGATCGACTGCGTTTTCGAGCACTGTCGGCAGGATCTGGCTCTGCCAGATGCCGTCGACATAGGCGACAGCGTCGAACTCCTCGCTTTGCTGCATCGCCTCGACCTGTTCAATCGGCACAATGGTGATCGAGAAGGGCAGCGCGATCAGGAAAGCAGCCAGCAGAAGAAAGCCGATCAGCCAAGGAATATAGCGTTTCATACGCTTGTGCTACCTTGTTGTGGAAACAATCAACATTGTAGAAACAATGTTGCAGAAAAAACAGTAGAAGAACGCGCCGCTCGCCGCCACAAAGCATGTAGGCGCATTAACAGGGCTGATGGCCGTTCAGCAGCTTGGCCGCGGTGAAGTGATCGGTAAAGAGCACGTTGATCCACTGCCCCTCCAGTGCGCCCCGAATCGCACAGCGTTTGCGCAGCCCGCCTGCGATGCCGACACAGCGATCCACTTTGCGCAACTGCTCCAGCGTGATGCTGATCACACGCTCGTCCAACTCGGTCACCACCGGCGCGCCTTGGCTGTTGAAGAAGCGCAGGCAGATGTCGCCCACTGCGCCCTGCTGGGCCAAGAGGTCGATTTCTTCTGGTGAAAAGACATTGCCGCTGCTCGCCAATAATTTGGAAGGGGTCACCGCGCCGATGCCTACCAAGGCCACCTGGATGCGGTCAAAATAGTCCACGGTCTGGCGAATAAACGGATCGGACAGGAGCACGCGCCGCGCCTCTGCCGAGCCGACTACCCCCGGCGCGGACAAGAACTGGGCGCTGCTGCCGACGAGGTTCGCCATACGCGTGGTCAAGCGGTTGGCGTGGACCTCTGCCGTGGGGTTGCCGATCCCGCCCAAGATCTGGACTACCTGCGACTCGCCCGCCTGCGACAGCGGGTGCATGGCATCTACCATCGCCAAGAGTGTTTCACTCCACGATGAAATGCCCACGATCTGGCCGCGTTTGAGCGTGGTTTCGATGTAATAAGCTGCGGCTGCGCCCAGGTTGCGCACGATCTCCTGCTCGTCGTCCTCACGCTCGCAGTCGACCACTACGACGTCCTTGAGGTCATAGCGCGCCTGAAGCGCGACCTCCAACTCTGAATAGATGCCTGGCGGTGAACTGATGCGAATGCGCACAATCTGCTCTTCCTGGGCGCGCTTTAATAGGCGCGAGACCGTGGCCTGCGAAAGATCGAGTTGCGCGGCGATCTCGGACTGGCGCCGGCCTTCTTCGTAGTAAAGCCGGGCGATCTTGGTCATGAGACGCAATTCTTCGGCACTCGCCATCGTTACCCGTTTTCGGTTTAGGGAGAGAACAAACGTTAGGTAGTGTGGACAGCCTGGGCAATGGCCTGCTGCCAACCCGCTATCAAGGCCGCGCGGCGCTCCGCCGTCATGTGGGGCTCAAAACGGTCGTGCCCGCGCGGCAGCGCCGCGATCTCTTCGAGCGAGGGCCAGGCGCCCACCGCCAACCCCGCTAGATAGACTGCACCCAGCGCCGAGACGTCCGCCGATGTGTTGCGCAGCACCGGCACACCCAGGATGTCGGCCTGGAACTGCATTAACTGGTCATTGCGGCTTGCGCCGCCGTCCGCCAACAGAAATTCCAACGTGCTGCCGGCTTCGGTCTGCATGGCCTCAAAGACGTCGCGCACCTGATAGGCGATGGAGTCCAGGGTGGCGCGGGCCAGTTGGACCGGGCCGCTGCCGCGCGTCAACCCGGTGATCAACCCGCGCGCCGCCGCATGCCAATGCGGCGCGCCCAGCCCAACAAAGGCCGGCACGAAATAGACATCGCCGGCGTCATCTGTTTGAGCTGCCAACTGCGCTACCTCTTGCGCTGGGTTCGCCAGCCCTAGCAGTTGGCCGAGCCACTGCACCGCCGCGCCTGTTACAGAGATGTTGCCTTCCAGGGCATAGGTTGCTTGTCCTCTGGCTGGTCGCCCTGCCTGTGCCACGGCCTGGCCCATCGCCCACGCCACCGTGGTGGACAGCCCGTGGCTCGACAAGATAGGCCGCGGCATGGGCGTCATCAGCGACGAGCCGGTGCCATAGGTCGCTTTGATTGCGCCGTGCCGGAAGCCGGCATGACCGAACAAGGCAGCGTGCGAATCGCCGATCAGGGCGGCGATGGGAATGCCACCTGGCAGCCGGCCCAGCGGAATTGTCTCGCCAAAGAGGGCGTCGGAGCAATGCACGGTGGGCAGCGCCGCCGCAGGAATACCAAATAATGCCAGCAGTTCTTCATCCCAATCGAGCGTATGTAAGTTGAAGAGCTGCGTGCGCGAGGCGTTGGTCATGTCACAGCGATGCACTTTGCCGCCGGTCAGATTCCACAATACCCAGCTATCCACCGTGCCGAGGCACAACTCGCTGTTCGCCGCGCGGCTGTTGCCGTTGGGGGTATGGTCCAGCAGCCAACGCATCTTGCTGGCCGAAAACAGGGGGTCAATGGTTAGCCCGGTGCGCTGATGAAGCAGCGGTTCGAGGCCGCGCGCCTGGAGTTCCTGGCAGAAGGCGGCGGAGCGGCGGCACTGCCAGACGACACACGGGCCTAGTGGCTGCCCGCTGGCGCGCTCCCACAGCACCACTGACTCGCGCTGGTTGGTGACTGCCACAGCCGCGATGCGCGCCGGGTCGGCATCGGCCAAACATGTCTCAAGCGCGGCTTGGATGCTCTGCCACAGCGCCAGCGGGTCTTGTTCCACCCAGGCAGGCTGTGGATAGCAGACATCCAACGGCTGCGAACTGCGCCCGATGACCTCTCCGGCGGCATTGACGCGCAGCACCTTGGTGTTGGTTGTGCCTTGGTCGATCCCCAAAATCTCCTGCTCGGCTGAAGGCATCGCCTCCTCCTGCGATCACCTAGACGGTGGTTGGGGTTGCTGCGTAGAGCAGCCGCTGGGCGCGCTCCGCTAGCCCTTGGGCGGTGATCCCATAGTGGTCGAAGATCTCCTGCTGGCTGCCCGTCATCGTGTATTCGTCGGGAATGGCGACGATCTGGAAAGGGAGATAGACGCCATTTTGCAGCAGGAATTCGGCGCAGGCGCCGCCCAGACCGCCGTGGACGCTGTGTTCCTCCACTGTGAGCAGTACCCGTGTACGGCGTGCGGCCTGCAGCAGCGCGGCGATGTCAAGCGGTTTGACTGTGTGCATGCTGATCACGCGGCTGGTCAGTCCGGCCTGCGCCAGCCGGTCTGCGGCTTGGTAGGCCGGGGCTACGGTTTCGCCGGTGGCGATCCAGGTCACGTCGACCGCCGCATCGGAGTCTGGTTCCGCCACGGTGATGGCCTGGCCGATGACAAAGTGGCTGTTCGGAGCATGTAGGTTGGGCATGGGCCGTTTGCCAAAACGCAGATAGACCGGGTGGGGATAGTCCAGCGCGGCATGCAGCGCGGCGCACGTCTCCCAGTTGTCGGCAGGCGCGATAACCGCGAGGTTGTGGATGGCACGCAGCACAGCAAAGTCATGCAGGGAATGGTGCGTCGACCCCAACGCGCCATAGCTGACGCCAGCGCTGATCCCTATCAGCTTGACGGGATGATCTGAATAGCAGATGTCGTTTTTGATCTGTTCCAAGGCGCGCGCCGTCAGGAAACAGGCAGGCGAGACGGCAAAGACGGCCTTGCCCGCCGCGGCCAGCCCTGCGGCGATCCCGACTAGATTCTGTTCGGCGATGCCCACTTCGACGATCTGGCTGGGCAGCGTCTTGCCGTAGGGGACGAGCTTGCCCGACCCACGTGAGTCACTGGTCACAACGCGCAGATCGGGCCGCTCCTGGCCCAGAGCAAGCAGGGTCGCGCCAAACTCGTCCAAATTGGCTCTGCCCATGGTCAACCCCGGAACGATAGCGGACGGTGTCGTGCTGCTCATCGGGGGACCCCCATCAGGTGGGCTTCGGCCTGGTCCAACTCTTGGATGGCCTGCTGTAGTTCATCTGCGCTGGGCACATGGTGATGCCACAGCGCCACATTTTCCATAAAGCTGACCCCGCAGCCTTTGATCGTATGCGCCAAGAGCAGGTTGGGTTTACCGGCGGCAAAAGGTGTTCGCTCCAGATGCTCGACCAGGTCGGGGATGCTGTTGCCGTTGACCTCCTGCACAGCATAGCCAAAGGCGCGGAACTTATCGGCCAGCGGCTCCAGCGCCATGACATCCTCGGTGAACCCGGTGATCTGCAGGTCATTGCGGTCTACGATCACGACCAAGTTGTCGAGGGCATAATGGGCTGCGGTCATCGACGCCTCCCAGTTCGAGCCTTCGGCCAGTTCGCCGTCACCCAAGAGCGTATAGACGCGGTGGGGCAGCCCATCCTGTTTGAGACCCAACGCCAGCCCCACGGCAACCGCCAGCCCATGGCCCAGCGCGCCCGTGTTGTGCTCGATCCCCGGCACCTTGCGCGTCGGATGGCCCACGAAATGCGAGCCGGCGCGGCTGAGCGTTGCTAACTCCTCGGCGGGGAAAAAGCCTACATCGGCCAGCACGGTGTAGAGCGCCTCCACCGAGTGGCCCTTGCTTTGGATGTAGTGGTCGCGGGCGATGCTGCCGAAGTTGCCGGGCGTAATGTCCATCACGCGGTTGTAGAGCACGTTGAGGATATCTGTGCAGGAGAGGCTGCCAGCGGTATGGCCGCCGCCTGCTTGCCGGATGATCGACAAGATCGTCTTGCGATATTGGATCGACTTCAGTTCCAGTTGGCGCGCAGAGAGGCGGTTGGACACACGGATGCTCCTGAAAAGACCATCGAGCGCGTGCGCTGGGACGCGCCCAGTGGGGTAGGAGAAGTTCAGAAATCGACTTTGAATAAATATTCTAGTATGAAATACAATTCAAGTGGAGTGTAACTCACATTGGCGGCATTGTCAATAGCCATTTTTCGACGCCGCCTGAAGACGCCGTAGCGCGCTTGTGGGCACATTCTATGCGCGATGACCCGCTGTGCAGGCACAGAGGGCCATCGACGATGAGGAAAAACGATAAGGCAAGAATGGGTTGGGGGTGAGTGTGCCGGAGAGGGGAGGCACGAGTCATCCCGAACTTGCGTATGCTGCGCCGTCGGGGGAACCATCCCTCGGCCACAGCATAACGCCCGCTGAACAGGGCTTCAGAGGCCAGCCTACCGAGAGCGGCTACGCTCTGAAGCCCCCCTTGGGGGGCGTCGCGCTTGAGCCTGGCAGCTTTAGCGCCGGGCGGGCGGGTAGGCTCGTGTTGGGCGGCGTTTAGCCTTGCCGCCCGCTGATGTAGGCTTCGGTCAGGGACTCTTTGGGAGTGACAAAGAGATCCGGGGTGCGGCGGTACTCGACCAGCTTGCCCAGCCAGAAGAAGCCCGTGTAATCGGAGACGCGGGCGGCCTGCTGCATGTTGTGGGTCACGATCACGATGGTGTAGGCCTCGGCCAAGCGCCGCATCAGGTCTTCGATGTGCAGGGTGGCCATAGGGTCCAGCGCCGAACACGGCTCGTCCATCAGGATCACTTCGGGGCGCACGGCCAGCGTGCGCGCGATGCAGAGCCGCTGTTGTTGGCCGGGGTTGAGGCCGAGGGCGGGGACGTCGAGGTTGTCCTTCACCTCGTCCCACAGGGCAGCGTCCGCCAGGCTCGTCTCGACGATCTCGGCCAGTTCGCGCGGTTTGGGCCTGCCCAGCACGCGCGGGCCAAAGGCAACATTGTCATAGATGCTTTGGGGGAAGGGGTTGGGTCGCTGGAAAACCATGCCCACGCGCTGGCGCAGCTCCGTCACGTCAACACCGGGGGCATAGATGTTTTGGCCGTTCAAGAGCACTTCGCCTTCGGCGCGCGCGCCCGGCACGGTGTCGTTCATGCGGTTGAGCGAGCGCAGAAAGGTGGATTTGCCGCAGCCCGACGGGCCGATCAGGGCTGTGATGCGCCGTTCGTAGATGGGCAGGTTCAGGCCAGAGAGCGCCTGAAACGTGCCATAGAAAAAGCTGAAGTCGTTGACTTCGATTTTGCTCTGTAGGTTATCCGAATCGTCCGACCACATAGTCCTCGGTCCGCTTATCCCTGGGATTGGCAAACATTTGTTGGCGCGAGCCAACTTCGATGACTTCCCCGCCCAGCATGAAGGCGGCGCGATCGGCCACGCGTGCAGCCTGCTGCACGCTGTGGGGCACCATGATGATGGTGTAGCGCTCTTTCAACTCGATCAGCGAGTCTTCCACGGTAGCCGTGGAGATGGGGTCGAGGCCCGATGTCGGGTTGTCCAGCAAGATCACATCCGGTTCGAGCGCCAGGCTGCGCGCCAGGCAGAGCCGCTGCTTTTGGCCGCCGGAGAGCGCAAAGGCAGAGCTGTCGAGTCGATCCTTGACCTCATCCCAGAGGGCAGCTTGCTGCAGCGCACGCGTGATGCGCCGTTCGATCACCTGTGCGTCGCGAATGCCCGCCATGCGCAAACCGTAGGTCAGGTTGTCGTAGATCGAGCCGGGCAACGGGGTAGGGATGGCAAAGACCATACTTAGACGGCGGCGCAGTTCCGTCACATCCACGCTGGGGGCAAAGATGTCCTGGCCGTTGAAGTAGACATTGCCGCGCCGTTGCGCGCCTTCGTTCAGGTCGGAGAGGCGGTTGAGCACACGGAGCAGGGTTGATTTGCCGCTGCGCGAGGGGCCGAAGAGCACGAAGATCTCATGCGGCGCGATGGTAAGCGTGACATCCTTGAGCGCAGTGATGTTGTCGGGAAAGGTAAACCAGAGATGGTCGATCGCGATCACCGGCCGGGCCGTGGAACTATTGGCCGGCGCAGCCGGGGGCGCAGTCTTAGGTGCAGGCATGGAGACAGGTATAGGCGGTCTATTCTGGGCCATTGGGCTTACCATTGGCGACGGCGGCGCATGGTGGTGCGCAGGATGGTAGCGACGAGCGTCAGGGAGAGCACGACGAGGAGCAACACCAGCGCGGTCCCATATTGAAGCGAGAGCGGCATTCCCGGCACTTGGGTGGCGATGACATAGAGATGGTAGGGCAGGGCCATCGTCTGGTCGAAGATCGAGTGGGGCAGTTCGGGGAGATAGAACGCGGCCACGGTAAACAGGATCGGCGCGGTCTCGCCGGCGGCGCGCCCCAGGCCGAGAATGATGCCGGTGATGATGCCGGGGAGGGCATGCGGCAGCACTTGGTGGCGGATGGTCTGCCAGCGTGTAGCGCCCAGGCTGAGGCTGACCGTGCGGAACTCCTGCGGCACGGCCAACAGGGCCTCTTCCGCCGTGCTGATCACGACCGGGAGGGTCATCAGCCCCAGCGTCAGCGAGCCGGCAATGATCGAGGTGCCCAGGTTCATGAAGAGGACAAACGCGCCCAGCCCAAAAAGGCCGTAGACAATCGACGGGATGCCTGCCAGGTTGACAATGGCCAGCCGCACCCAGCGGGTGAGCCGGCTGTCGCGCGCGTACTCGGCCAGATAGATGGCGGTCGCGATCGCCAGCGGGAAGGAGGCGAGCGCCGTGCCGAAGGTCAGAAAGACCGTGCCCAGCAGCGCCGGCCCGATGCCGCCTTCGCGCATGCCGTTGCGCGGCGCGCTGAAGAGAAACTCCCAGGAGATGGCGCCGATGCCGTTATAGATCACATAGAGGATCACCAGCACGATGGGCAGGACGACCAGGGCAGCGACGAGGCTGATCACGATCTCGGCGAGCCGGTTGCTCTGTTGGCGAGTCATAGGCTGGTCCTATAGCTGGCCGCGCCGCGGCTGGCTGCGCCCGCCGATCAGGAGGCTGGCCAGGGAGTTGATGGCAAAAGTGACGAGAAAGAGCACGATGCCGATCGCAAAGAGCATTTCGTAGTGCAAGCTGCCCTGGGCGACTTCGCCCATCTCGGCGGCAATTGTGGCGGTCATCGTGCGCACCGGCTGAAAGAAGAGACCGGAACCAAGCGATGGGATGTTGGCCGCGTTGCCGGTCACCATCATCACTGCCATCGTCTCGCCGATGGCGCGCCCGATGCCCAGCACGGTGGCGATGACCAGCCCCGACCGAGCGGCGGGTACGACGACCCGCCAGATGGTCTGCCACTCGGTCGCGCCGATCGCCAGGGCGGCGTCACGATACTCCTTGGGGACGGCATAGAGCGCATCTTCGGAGATGCTGATGATCGTGGGCAACGACATGTAGGCCAGAATCAGCGAGCCGGTGAAGGCGGTTAGCCCGGTTGGCGCGCCGGCGTCTTGGATGATCGGGGCGAGGGCCACCCATCCCAAAAAGCCCAGAACAATCGAGGGGATCCCGGCCAGCACCTCGATCAGGGGCTTGAGCACCTCGCGCTGCCACAAGGGCGCGATATTGCCCAGGTAGATGGCGGTCGTCAAGCCCAAGGGAACGGCGATGACCACCGCGCCCAGCGTGACGAGCAGCGAGCCGACCAGCAGGGGCAGCAGCCCGTATAGCTCTTCGATTGGATACCAGCGGGCGCTGAGCAACTGGCGCGGCGACACTTCGACAAAGGCCGGCAGCCCCTCGCGCAGCAGGAAAATGAAAATGAGTCCGATAATAAGAACGGTCGACAGCCCCGCAGCCCGAATCGCCTGTTCGATCCACCGTTCATTGCTGCGGCGAGGCGGTGTGGCAGATGGCTCGCCCGCCAGCGACACGGCTTGCTCCATTTTCAACATCAAGCGCCTGCTCCTTTGATACACATGCTGAGAGGATCGCTACGGCGTGGCGAGCGGGACAAAGCCCAACTCGGCAACGATCTGTTGACCCTGCGGCCCCTGGATCCACTTAAGATAGTCCGCAATGGCGGCGGTGGGTTGGCCGGCGGTATACATATAGAGGGGGCGGGCGATGGGGTAGCTGCCGTCCATCCCGCTTTCAACCGTCGGCAAGACATAGGGCGAGTTGGCGTCGGCAGCGACGGCGATCAGTTTCTCATGCGCGGGGTCCACATAGCCCAGCCCATCATAGCCGATGGCGTTCGGGTTGCGGCGCAGTTCGCTCGTGATCCCAACCGAGGAAGGCATGAGCAGTGTTTGCGGCGCGAAGATCTCCTTGGAGTCGGGGTCCCCCTTACGCACGACTTCTTCGAGAAAATAGACGTGGGTGCCGGAGTTGGTCTCGCGCGAGAGCAGGACGATGGGCGCGTCGAGACCGCCCAACTCTTTCCAGTTGGTGATCTTG
>QEUY01001041.1 GCA_003577365.1 Chloroflexota bacterium
AGCCAGGTGGTGGCGCGCCACATGGTGGCGCATCAGATCCCAGGGCGCATTGTCAATCTGGCCTCGACCAATGGGCTGGTGGGCGAGGCCAACCTGGCCCACTACAACGCCTCCAAGTTCGGCGTGGTGGGGTTGACCATGACCATGGCGATTGAACTGGGGCCGCACAATATCCGCGTCAACAGCGTTTGCCCGGGGCTGATCAAAACACCGCTCACGCAGCGTTCCTACACCGACCCGGTTTGGGCCGCCGAATATGCCAAGAAGATCCCCATGAACCGCTTTGGCGAGCCGGAAGAGGTGGCCGCAGCCGTCGCCTATCTCGCCTCCGAAGATTCGGGCTTCATCACCGGCGCACAGTTGGTGATCGACGGCGGGCAGCTTACGTTCTAGCCCGTGAGTTCAGCCAAGATCAGCCGAAACCCAGCCCCAGGTTCGCCATCTCCTGCCCGGATCGGGTAGAATGGTGCGGCGAGCCATTCTCACCCCGAACGGAGGACCCCTTGGCTATCGAGGAGATCCGGCAGTTTGCCCAGCAGATCCGGCAAAATGTCGAACAAGTGATCGTGGGCAAAACCGAGGTCATCGACACGCTCATCATTGCCCTGCTGTGCGAAGGCCATGTCCTGCTCGAAGATGTGCCGGGCGTGGGCAAGACCATGCTGGCGCGCGCCCTGTCGCTCAGCCTAGACGCCGACTTCCGCCGGCTGCAATGTACTCCCGACCTGCTGCCCAGCGATATCACCGGCGTCAGCGTCTTTAACCAAGAGACGCGCCAGTTCCAGTTTATCCCTGGCCCGGCCTTCACCAACATCCTGCTGGCCGACGAGATCAACCGCGCCACCCCGCGCGCCCAGGCCGCGCTGCTGGAATGTATGGGCGAACGCCAGGTCACGGTGGACGGCGTGACACGCACCTTGCCGCGGCCCTTTATGGTGCTGGCAACGCAAAACCCGATCGAGTACGAAGGCACATTTCCCTTGCCCGAAGCGCAGCTCGACCGCTTTCTGTTCAAGACCAGCCTGGGCTATCTGTCGGCGGAGCAAGAGGGCGATATGCTGCGTAACTTGGGCGGGCGGCATCCGATTGAAACGCTGCAGCCGGTGGCCGACGCCGCGCAGATCCCGCTCCTGGCCGAACAGGTCTGGACCATCCGCGTGGACGATACGCTGCGCAGCTATATCGTGGCCTTGATCCAGGCCACGCGCAAACACAGCGACCTGACCTTGGGGGCCAGCCCGCGCGGGGCGCTGGCGCTTTATCGCGGCGCCCAGGCGCGCGCCGCCCTGGCCGGGCGCGACTATGTGCTGCCCGACGACATCCAAGCCTTGGCCCCGCTGGCGCTGCCCCACCGCTGTATTGTCAACCCTGAAAGCGCGCTGCGCGGGCGCACGGCGCAGCGCATCGTCGGCGAAATCGTCGAACAGACGCCGCTGAGCCTAGGCGAGGTCTAGCGCAGGGGAAAGGGTCGGCCCTGCGCGGGTATTGTGTGTTTTGGTTGTGTGTTTCTGTTGTGTGTTTCTGATGAAAAGGGGCTTGGGGCCTGAGGTTATGCTCCCGACGATACCGCCACCGCTGCGCCGGCAGCGCGGCTGCCGATGGTGGGTGAGCCGCAGCCTGCCGATCGGATTGATCGTGTTGCTCTTGCTGGCCGCACTCCTGCGCTATCTGGAGCAGGCCGCCGGTTCCAAGCTTACCCAGCAGTATCCTGCCCCCGGCCAACTGGTGGACATGGATGGCTATCACATGCACATCCTCTGCCGGGGCGAGGGCAGCCCAACCGTGATCTTGGAATCGGGCGCCAGCGACTTTTCGCTGCAATGGACCCTGGTGCAGCCGCAAGTGGCGACCTTTACCCGTGTCTGCGTCTATGACCGCGCCGGGTTTGGCTGGAGCGACCCCAGCCCTTATCGCCGCACCAGCGACGTTATCGGGGAGGAGCTGCACCGGCTGCTGATCCGGTCCGAGATCCCCGGCCCCTATGTCATGGTCGGCCATTCGTTTGGCGGCATGAATGTGCGTCTGTATGCCCACCGCTACCCAGAAGATGTGGCAGGGATGGTGCTCTTGGACGCGCTGCACGAGGCGCAGTTTCTCGGCTCGCCCGGTTTTCTGCGCGTCGCCAAGATGATCCTGGCGCTCTTTCACAATTTCCCGCTGCTGCGCTCACCGGGGCTGCTGGCGCTGTTTCCCGACCAGATCCCGGTGCGCGGGTTGACGGGCGAAGCCGCCGACGCATACCGGGCGATCCTGGCGACGACCCGCTATCTGGCGACGGCCATCGAGGAGACCGAATCGCTGGACGAAAGCCTGGCGCTGGTGCGCGAGGCGCAGTTGGCAGGGCTGGGCAATATCCCCCTGATTGTGGTCAGCCGCCAAGTGGCCTTTCCGCTGCCCGGCGCACCGCCCGCGATCAGCGAACATTTTGAACAGGAATGGCAGCTTTTGCAGTTGGATCTGGTGGCGCTTTCGCCCAACAGCAAACATGTGATCGCCGAAGGCAGCGGCCACCATATCCAACTGGCGCGGCCCGATATCGTGGTGGAGGCCATCCGCGAGGTGGTCTTCACCCTGCGCGAACAGCAGGCGATGCGCCAGCCCTAACCATCCACGCACGCGCCGGCTCTGGAGCGGGGAGGATGCAACGTGGAGGATGCAGCGCGGGATAGGCTATGCACAATCTCTTTTGGTCGGTTCTGAT
>QEUY01001042.1 GCA_003577365.1 Chloroflexota bacterium
GTCACGGGAGCCCTTTGGGCGCGGAGGTTAGGTTGTGCCTACCACGCGAAGTCTCTTTGTAGTACGAGTCTTCATCTTGAAAATGGTCGTCCCCTCAAAGGAGCATCGCTCTTTGAAACTGCAACGCACCGGAGGTGGCGGATGAATCTGCAAATATCTCTCAGCGAACGCTGTCTTCCACCAATAGATCATTCAATTGGTCGAGGATATAATCCGGCGCCGGCGCCATCTGTTCAGCTTCCGCACGCTGGGTGACGCCGGTGAGGACGACTGCGGTCCTCATGCCTGCTGTCTGCCCCATGCGGATATCGGTCTCCAGCCGGTCGCCCACCATCAGGCAACGTTCGGGTGGCAGGCCGAGCAGTTCCAGAGCGTAGGCTGTTATCAGCGGCGATGGTTTGCCGGCCACCAACTCGACCTGGCGTCCCGTCAGATGCTCAAGGGCGGCCAGTGTAGCGCCGGCATCAGGAATATCGCCGCCGGGGAGCGGACAGGTCTTGTCGGCATTGGTAGCAAAGAAGCGGGCGCCGCGCCGCAGCGCCTGGTATGCCGTGTTGAGTTTGCGATAACCCAGCGTGCGGTCGAACGCGACGATGACTGCATCGACACCAGCCGGATCGATCACCCCTTTTTCATCCTGGTCTGACTGCTCGCCCACCAGGTGCAGACCGTGGCTGCGCAATTCCGCTCGTAGCTTGTCTTCGCCGATGAGATAGTAAGCCAGGTGCGGCCAGTGACGGGCAAGATGGCGCCCTAAGACATGGGCCGAGGTGATCACCTCGGTGGCAGGCGTGGGGATGCCGAGCCGCGTCAGTTTGGCGGCGTAGGCGGCGCGCGTCTCTAATGGTTTGTTGCTGACAAAGCAGATCCGCTTGCCACGGCGGCGCAATTCGGCCAGGGTCGCCACGGCGCCGGGCAGTGCCTCATCGCCCAGATAGATGGTGCCGTCCAGGTCAAAGACAATTCCGTCGATCATCGATCACCGCTTTGTGTAGAGGGATGGTTGCTCAGCGCGTTGCCTGCACATCGGTATCCCAGTGGCCGGGATTGCGCGTGATGCCGCCGCTGCCGATCGCTTCGCCCACATAATCGCCATAGCAGGGGTGATGGTCAAAGAGAATAGCCGGCAAGTCGGCAACATACTGGCGGATATGGCGAAAGGCGTGGTCGAGGGTTGCGGCCCGCGCGCCGTTTTGGAGATTGATCAACCATTTTCCCTTCAGATCTTGGGCGTTGCGCTCGATGGAGCGGTTGACGCGCAACTTGGGCATCAGGGCCAGGTCGATCACCGAGAAGAAAATATATTGGCGCTGCCGGTTGTCGCGCACCAGCACGCCAGCGCGCGGCGCATAACCCAGACACTTGCGCACTGTCAGGTCATCGAGGATAAAGAGATCGGTCTCTGGTGCAAACGAGGGCCAGTTGCGGGTGTTGTAGGGCTGCCGCTTCTCCTTGACTTCGAGAAAAAAAGGAGTGTCACCTGAAAGATAAAGGGTGAAATCCGGCTTCTTGAATGACGATGTATGGTCGATGAAACGCAGGCGC
>QEUY01001043.1 GCA_003577365.1 Chloroflexota bacterium
GCTGCTGCAAGAGGCGCAGAACTTGCAGACCGTGGCGCTTGCGCCCTGGCTGTTGATCCCGGCGATCTTTGTGGTCGTCGCCATTCTCTCGTTCAACTTTATGGGCGACGGGCTGCGCGATGCTGCGGACCCCTACAGCCGCTAGGATATTCGCATGAGCCAAGACGAACTGCTGCTCGAAGTCAACGGCCTCAAGACCTACTTCTTCCTCGACGAAGGCACGGTCAAGGCGGTCGACGGCATCGATTTCACCGTCGCCCGCGGCAAGACGCTCTGCGTGGTGGGCGAGAGCGGCTGCGGCAAAAGCGTGATGGCGCGCGCCATCCTGGGCATTGTACCGCGGCCGGGCAAGGTGGTGGAGGGGTCGATCCGCTTCCACAAACGCAGCGGCGCGACCGGTGTATCCGAAACCACAGTAGACCTGGCGCAATTGGACCCCACCGGCAGCGCCATCCGCGAGATCCGCGGGGCTGAGATCGCCATGGTCTTTCAAGAGCCGATGACCTCGTTTTCGCCCGTTCACACCATCGGCAACCAGATCACCGAAGCGGTCTTGCTGCATCAAGCGGTGAGCAAAGAACAGGCGCGGGCCATTGCTATCGACATGCTGCGCCGCTGTGGGCTGCCGCGCGCCGAACGGGTGATCGACCAATATCCTTGGTCGCTTTCGGGTGGCATGCGCCAGCGCGCCATGATCGCGCGGGCGCTGGTCTGCCGGCCCAGCCTGCTGATCGCCGACGAGCCGACCACCGCGCTCGACGTGACCACCGAGACCCAAATCCTCGAACTGATGAAGGATTTGCAGCGAGAGCTGGGCATGGCGATCTTGTTTATCACGCATGACCTGGGCGTGGTGGCCGAGATGGCCGACGAGGTGATCGTGATGTATCTGGGCAAGGTGGTTGAGCGCGCCGATGTGGTTTCGCTCTTTCGCGCCGCCAAACATCCCTATACCCGTGCGCTGCTGCGCTCCATCCCGACGATTGAAAAAGAACGCCGCCGCCGGCTGGACACCATCGAGGGGATGGTTCCCGACCCGTACAATGTGCCGCCGGGCTGCCCGTTTCACCCGCGCTGCCCAGACTTTATGCCCGGCATCTGCGATGTGATTGAGCCGCCCACCTATCGCACCGCCGACGGGCATCTGGTGCGCTGTTTGCTCTATGACGAGGCGATCCAGGTCAAGACAGCCGCCGGCGCGACCCAGGAGGCCGCATGACCCAACGTGCAGCACAGCTTGCGACAGACAGCCTGGCCGCGCAGGGCACAGTCGCGGCCCGCCCGCCGATCTTGGAAGTCCGCGATCTCAAAAAGTATTTCCCGATCACGCGCGGCTTTCTGGGCAAGGTCGTCGGCCAGGTCAAGGCCGTGGACGGCGTTTCGTTCAAGGTGCCGGTCGGCACGACGCTAGGCTTGGTGGGGGAGAGCGGCTGCGGCAAGACGACCACCAGCCGCTGCATCCTGCGCGCCATTCAGCCGACCGGCGGCCAGGTGATCTTCCACGACGAGCAGCTTGGCCCGGTCGACGTGGTGAGCGCCGGC
>QEUY01001044.1 GCA_003577365.1 Chloroflexota bacterium
CAGCAGACCTGCTTTTCCGCCACCATGATCGGATAGAAGCGCTGGCCGAGGATGGTCTGCGCCGCGCCGCCCCCTTCGCCGATGGCATAGCGCACGCCCACAAACTGTTCGGGGTGTTCTTCCACCAGGAAGCGTGCGCCGTAATCACTGGCCGCTTCCTCGTCGGCCATCACGGCCAGGATGATGTCGCCGGCGGGCCGCAGCCCTTGGGTGTGGGCACGCAGCAGCGCGGCGAGCATCATCGCCACGCCGCCCTTCATATCCAGCGTGCCGCGCCCCCAGACCATACCGTCGATCAATTCCGCGCCAAAGGGGTCATGCGTCCAACTCTGGTTGGCGGTGGTCACCACGTCCACATGGCCTTGCCAGAGTAGCGGCGGCGCGTCGCCGCGCCCTGGCAGGCGGGCGATCAGGTTGGGGCGGCTGGGCGTCTTGGCGAGGATCGTCGTCGCCAGGCCCGCGCCCTCCAACAGGTCGCGCACATAGCCGATGCAGGCCGCCTCGTCGCCCGGCGGGTTGGTGGTGTCAAAGCGCACCAGGTCGCGCAAAATATCGACGGGCCGGTCATAGATAGGCGTGGACATGGCGGCTCTTTCTGTGCTAATTGCTTAGGCCATACTTTTGACCAACATTTCCCAGTTGCCGCGCTGGACGACTTCGTCCTTTTGGTTCAGGACTTCGACCTTGAAGGTGACCAGCCCGCCGCCCAGCCGCGCCATGGGCTTGGTCCCCTCCACGACGACGCGCACATGGATCGTGTCGCCGATATAGACCGGGCGCTGCATCCTCCAGTCGCCGATGCTGCGAAAAGCCAGCGTGGTCCCCTCCAAAAAGGCCATGCGCACTGCCAGCCCGCTGGCAATGCTTAGGATCAACAGCCCGTGCGCCACGCGCTGGCCGAACATATGATCTTTGCTGTATTCGGCGTCGGTGTGGATCAAGTTCCAATCGCCCGACAGCGCGGCGAAGCTCACCACATCGCTTTCGGTGATGGTGCGCCCGGTGCTGGCGACCTCCGCGCCGATCTCAAACTCCTCAAAATACAGCCCTGAAGGGCGGGTCAATTTGCGTGTGGTCATGGGATAGTCTTCTGACAGGGTAAACGGGTGGATTCGATCTGCCGCGATCATACACCAGCGCAGGGGGTTCGACAACCCCTTGGCTGCGGTGTGGGTGGGGAAATGCAGAGGGTTGGTCGTTTGCGGGCTTGCAGGTACAATGCCAGACAGTGCGCCGGGGTTCGCTGCCGTCTCACCTCTCTCCGGCGTGCGCTTTCCTTTTTTGTTTCTATGATGCCCTGGATACCCTGCTGTCACTTTGCGCGGGAGACGCAACATGCAAACCGACCTACGCGGCCGCGATTTTATCGGCGACATGGATTTTAGCAAAGAAGAGATCGAAACGGTCATCGATGTGGCCCTCAAACTCAAACGTGACCGCGCCTTGGGCGTGCCCCATCCCATCCTGCGCGACAAGGCAATCGCCCTGCTCTTCTTCTTCACCAGCACCCGCACCCGCTCCAGCTTCGAGGCCGGCATGGC
>QEUY01001045.1 GCA_003577365.1 Chloroflexota bacterium
GGCGCGCCCAGCACCGTGATCTGCATGACCGGCGTGGCGCAGATCGGGCAGGGCCGGCCCATGTGCGCCGCGTCCATCACCGGCTGATAGCCGCCGGGATGCCCATAGAGATCGACCTCGCCGGTGCGCCCGCCTTGCGCCACGGCCAAGCTCAACGTCGTGCGGATGGCGTCATAGAGCCGGTGCATCTCGCCGCTGTCCAGGCTGCCTGCCGTGCGTTTGGGGTGCAGCCCGGCGCGAAACAGGATGTCTTGGGCATAGCCGCCGCCGATCCCGGCCAGCGTGCGCTGGTCCATGATCGCCTGTTGGATCAACTGCGGGGCCGCGCTGTCCAACATGCTCGCCAGCATCGAGAGCGTGAAATGCTCGTCCAGCGGCGAGATGCCCAGCCGGCCCGGATAGGCCTCGTTCGCCAGCTCGCGGCGCAGCACGGTCTTGGCAAAGCCCCAGCCGGAGATATGCACGGTCAGACAGGAGCCGTCGACGAAGTCGATGCGTGTCTGATAGGTGGCCGGCCCGCTGAACCCCGTGGGGTGATAGAGCAGCCTGCCGCCGGTCTCCAGCGCAAAGAGCAGCAGGCGGCCCGGCTCCAGTTCCACAAAGATCCATTTGCCGCGGCTGTAGGCCCCGGCCACGGTTGTGTGGGCGAGGATGGTCGTGTGCAGGTTGATAAAGCCCTGGCGCACCAGCGCGGCGGCGCGCTCCGGCACCAGCACCCCGGCAATATCCTTGCCTTTGAGCGCGGCGTCGATCTGCTGCGCCAGGCGCTGGGCTTCGGGCAGCTCAATCGCCATGCAATCCCTTTAGCTTACCTTGCGCAAGAGCCGGCCTCCGGCGCGCAGCCAGCCGATCTCCCCCTCCGGCGTACGCACCACATCCACCAGCGTCTCCTTCATCTCGCCGTCCAGGATGATCAGCCGGTCGGCTTCGGCGCGCGCCAGCGTCATCGGCGCAGGCGGGGGCGGCGGCGGGGTGTCGTTGGTCGGGAAGCCCTGGCGGTAGACAGTCTGGCCCACCAGCCGGCCATTAAGCAGGCCCAGCTCAACCTGTGTCATCATGTTGTGATAAAGCCCCACATAGGGCGCTAGCTCCTCGGCGCTGGATTCCAGCGCCTTGGGGGTGGGCGTCTCCAGCCCCAGATAGTGCTTGAGCGCCCACTCGACGACGGCGCGCGTCAGCTCGCCGCCGCGCTGGGCGTTGGTGAAGACGGCAATCGCAAAGCCGCGGCTGGGGACCAGCGTGAGCTGGCTGATCTGCCCCAGCGTGCCGCCGCCGTGGCCGAGGGTCGGGACGCCGCCGGCCTTGTTTGTCCCCCAGGACAGCCCGCGGCCCTCGTCCCCCCAGACCATGACTTGGGGCGCGGCCATCTGCGCCACGCTCGGCGGCTGGAGCACCGGCTGTTGGGCGGCACTGGAATCGCCCAGATGGAAGCGGGCATAGCGCAGCAGATCGTGAACATGGGTGATCAGCCCGCCCATCGAGCGGGTGGCGCGGGTCAGCGGCCAGGGGCGCAGCACCGCCGGCGTCTCCTTGG
>QEUY01001046.1 GCA_003577365.1 Chloroflexota bacterium
TACAGTCACCTCCTGTTGTCCCCCCTGTTGCTTGTGTCTCTAGGCGCTGGCTGGTTTTGAGCGCCCAAAGCTAACCCATTTCGACAACTGAATCGCCTGCGCTGACCTGCCGCCGCGCTTGCCTTTGATCGGGCCGAGCGCCGTGCGCAAGCTCTATAGCCATCGTCGCAATTGGCGCGCCATGCTCGCGTCCGCCGGGCAGTGGCCTGTGCTATTGGCGTGGGCGTCCTGGTCCTTGTTTTGTCGATCCTATTGTCTGCCTGTGGAGATTAACGATCCAAGCTAGTTGTCATTCCGAACCCTCTTGGGTGAGGAATCTCTCCGGCGTGCTGCCGAGTGCAGAGAGATTCCTCCCTCCGGTCGGAATGACAGTTGCCTCAATATTCCGTTAAGATCACAGGCCGGCGATTTCCAGAAAGGACTGTTCCCATGTCCGTAGAAGAGATCAAGGCTGCCAGCCGCGGCCTGCGCGGCGCGCTGCCGATCCAGTTGCACGAACCCGCGCCCCAGTTTGACGACGACGTCAAGCAGATCCTCAAGTTCCACGGTATCTATCAACAGCACGACCGCGATATCCGCGGGCGCAACCAGCGCCGCTATATCTTTATGGTGCGCAGCAAACTGCCGGGCGGCAAGCTCAGCGCCGAGCAGTATCTGCTGCACGACGCCCTGGCCGATCGCTTCGGCCAAGGCGACCTGCGGCTGACCACACGCCAGGGCATCCAGTTGCACGGCGTGATCAAGGGGAACCTGCGCGGCACGCTGCACGCGCTCAACCAGGCGCTGGTGACGACCCTGGGCGCGTGTGGCGATGTGGCGCGCAATGTGATGACCTGCCCCGCCACCTTCGGCGACCCGGTGCGCGCCGAGTTACAAGCCGTGGCTGAGGAGATCACGCGCCACCTCTTCCCCAAGACGCGCGCCTATCATGAAATCTGGCTGGAGGACGAGGCGGGCAACCAGACCCGCCAGCACTTTGACGACAATGCCAATGGCGATGGCAACGGCAGCGGCAGCAGTAACGGCGAGCCACCCGAACCCGACCCCATTTATGGCAAGACCTATCTGCCGCGCAAGTTCAAGATCGCGCTTGCCCTGCCCGACGACAACTGCACCGATATCCTGAGCAATGACATCGGCCTGATCGGGCTGGTGGCGGATGACGGCGTGACCGTCCACGGCTTTAACGTTTATGTGGGCGGCGGCCTGGGCCAGACGCACAACGATCCCCAGACCTATCCGGCGCTGGCGCTGCCGCTGGGCTATGTGCCGCGCCGTCAAGTGCTGGATGTGGTGGAAAAGATCGTGCTGGTGCAGCGCGATTTTGGCGACCGCACCGACCGCAAACACGCACGCATGAAGTATGTGGTCTATGAGTGGGGCATCGACGCCTTCCGCGCCAAGGTAGAAGAATATCTGGGCTATGCGCTGGCCCCGCTGCAGCCGATGCCGCCGCTGGCGGTGGACGACCATCTGGGCTGGCATCGGCAGAGCGATGGCCGCTGGTTCCTGGGCCTCTATGTGGAGAATGG
>QEUY01001047.1 GCA_003577365.1 Chloroflexota bacterium
ACAGACGCCCAATCGAGATGGCGATGCCAATCTGCGCCGGGGGTTGGCCTCACGGCGCAGCCCCAGCCATGTGCGGTTAGATGCACATTAAGAAAATGAGAAATAGACATGACTCAGTCCATTTCTTGACTTGCATCGAACCGCCATTCTGGGCGACGCGCGCTTGACGAGAAGATGACGGGCAGGGCGGCCGGGTGTATGATGTCGGCTATCTGAACGAGGAGGGAGTCGGCGCAGGAGGAACCCTTGAGATTCGGCAGTTGGTATCAACGCATCTTTGCCGCCGTCGAAGCACACGGCAACCAAGAACACGAACGCATGATGGCAGCGCGCAAAACCGCGCTCCTGGCAGGGCTAAATGGCGATGTGCTGGAGATCGGGCCAGGCGGCGGCCCGAACCTGGCCTACTATGCGCCCACGATCCATTGGGTCGGCGTGGAGCCGAACCCCCACATGCATTCCTATTTGCGCCAGGAAGCTGCGCGCCTGGGTCTATCAGTGGACTTGCGTTCGGGCACAGCCGAGGCGCTGCCCGCCGCCGACCAGTGCATGGATGCCGTGGTCAGCACGCTGGTGCTCTGTTCGGTCCATGACCAGACTCAGGCGCTGGCCGAAGTGCGGCGCGTCCTACGCCCCGGCGGGCGTTTCATCTTTTTGGAGCATGTGGCTGCGCCGGCAGGCAGCAGGCTGCGCCGGGTGCAAAACCTGGTGCGCCCGCTCTGGGAAGCAGTGGGCGACGGCTGTCACCCTAACCGGGAAACCTGGCTGGCCATCCAAAAGGCAGGCTTTGCTCAGGTAGAGTTGGCGCATTTCGACCTGCCCATCCCCTTCATCCCTAACTACATCGCGGGCTACACGGTGGCAGGCGCACGCGCGTAGACTAGGCCGCGGCGGGACGCCCGTTCAGCCCCTGGCGCTCCATTTCAAAGGCGGCCATCAGCGAAAGGTCGTCGGTGATGGGCAGCGGCGCATCCTCCGGGTGGACCTTGAGACTGCGCGCCGAGTTGACAATAGTCGACGGCCCATACTTCTGCACCACGCGCGTAAAGGCGTTGACCACAGTCGGGTCAAACTGCGTGCCCGCATGGCGTGCGATCTCGCTCAGGATCTCCGGCACCGACAGCCCTTGACGGTAGGGCCGGTCCGAAGCCATTGCCTCCACGGCGTCGGACAGCGCCAGAATGCGCGCTTCTAGTGGGATCTGCTCGCCTGTCAACTGCTGTGGATAGCCGTGCCCGTCGTAACGTTCGTGATGGTGGCGCACAAAGGTGGACACGGCGCGCAGCGTGCGAAAATCGCCCAAGAGATCCGCACCGATCATAGAATGGTCTTTAACGATGTCGTATTCTTCGGGCGTCAGAAAATCCGGTTTGAAGAGGATCGCTTCGGGCACAGCCAGCTTGCCGATGTCGTGCATCAGCCCGGCCTGACGCACCAGTTCGACGCGCTGCGGCGGAAGACCCAGTTCGGCGGCGGTCAGGGCGGCATAGCGCGCTACATGGCGTGAATGCTCCACCACAAAGGGGT